>NZ_JBHUZW010000123.1:0-11441 GCF_042667215.1 Cellulomonas sp. NPDC057328
ACAGGAGCGACGGGCCGCACGGGTCATGCCGTCCTCGGGGGGGAGGGGGACGGCGATGCTGTCCGAGGCCGGACGGGGCGCTGGTCTCGACCCCGTCCGTCGCGGACGTCGGTGCGTCAGGCCTCGGTCGTGCGACCGCGGCGACGCAGGATCATCAGGACGGCACCGATGGCGACGGCACCGACGGCGGCCAGCAGGCCGACGAGGGCCGACGTGCCGGTCGCGGCGAGCACCTGGCCGCGGTTGCGGGGCGCGTCGTCCGTGGCCGCGAGGACCTCGGCGCGCTCCGTGACCGACGGGGACGGCGTGGGCGCGGCGGCGGCCGGGGCCGGCGTGGCCGTCGGCTGCGGCGCGGCGGAGACGTCGGCGGTCGGCGTCGGGACGGGGGCCGGCGTCTCGGCCGGCTCCTCCGCGACGTCGTCGGTCGGCTCCGGCGTCGGGACCGGGGCCGGCGTGGTCGGCGCCGGGGCGGGCGTGGTGGGCTCCGGCGCGGGCGTCGTCGGAACGGGCGCCGGGGTGGTGGGCGCGGGGGCCGGCGTCGTGGGCTCGGGCGCCGGGGTCGTCGGGACCGGCACCGGCGGCACGGCCGGGGCGCACAGCGCGTCGAGGTCCAGCAGCTCGGCGACGTCGTAGTGGCCGTAGAACGCGAGCGTGTTCTTCACGTGGAAGCCGCCGTCGGGGGGCGTGATGACCGTCGGGACCGCCGACGCGAGGTCGAGCGTGCGGCCGGCGATGCCGTTGCCCACGAGGTCGACCTGCAGGCCGTACGCGCCGGGCTCGGCGCAGACCGCGGCGGTGTCCGTGGCGTCGAGGACGAGCGGCACGACCTCGTAGCTGCGGGGGAGCGAGGAGGACGCCTCGTGGCGCTGGCGGTCGTCGGCCGTCGGCCACGCCCACACGGGGTGCAGGGCGACGCGGTGCTGCCGGGTGCTGTTGGACCAGCCGGCGTTGCGGCGCGCGTCCTTCTTCTCGTACAGGAAGTAGCCGGTCGCCTTGTCGCACGTGTAGGCGTCCCACGGGATGACCTGGCCGGCCTTCCAGCCGCCGCAGAGCTCGGGCTTGCCGGGCTTGGACGGGCCCTTGCCCGGCTTCCCGGTCTCGCCCTTGCCGGGCTTGCCGTGCCAGGTGCTGGCGTGCCAGCCGCGGTCGCCGTCGCCGGTGGCGGACGCCGCGGCGGCCGGTGCGACGAGGAGCGCACCGGCGGTGAGGAGGACGAGGGGGAGGTGATGACGCTTCACGAGGGGTGACTCCACAGACCGTGGGACGGGGGACGGAGGCCGGGGTCGCACGGTCACGCCGTCGGCCGCTCCGGACAATAGGGCGTATTCGGACAACCGTGCAGATCCCACCCACAACTCACCCGAAAGGGTCAGGTCGGCTGCGCCGTCCGACGTCCCGTTCGTGCGGGGCGGCCCGCGCGGTCGGAGGGGCTGTGACAGCGCCGCCGCGCACCCCTCCGTACGCTGGGGCCCCCGGCCCAGGAGCTCCCGTGATCGTCGTGACGCCCGCCGCACCCGCCGACCTCGGTGCGGTGGTCGACGTGCTGGCCGAGGCGTTCGAGGACGACCCGGTCCTCGCCGTGGTCGTCGGCGGCCCGGCCGGTGCGGTGCGGCGCGAGCGGCTGCGCCACCTCTTCGACGGCATCGTGCGGTCGGGGCCCGGCGCGGCGGGCACGGTCGACGTCGCGCGCCGTGCGGGGGCCGCGGACGTGCTCGGGGCCGCCGTGTGGCAGGCGCCCGGCGCCGGGCGCGGACTGGCCGCGGAGCTGCCGCACCTGCCGGTGTTCCTGCGGGTGGACGGCGTGCGCGGGGTGCTGCGCGCGGCGCGGGTCCAGCACGTGCTCGAGCGGCACCGCCCGGACCGCCCGCACTGGTACCTGCAGGAGATCGGCGTGCCCGTCGCCGCGCGCGGGCTGGGCGTCGGCGCCGCGCTGCTGACCGCGCGGCTGGCCGCCGTGGACGCGGCCGGCGCGCCGGCCTACCTCGAGTCGTCGACGCCCCGGAACCGGCGCCTGTACCAGCGGCACGGGTTCGTCGAGACCGCGCCCGTGCAGGGGCTGGCCGGCACGGCGCCGGTGGGCATGTGGCGCGCGCCCGCGACGGAGCGCACGTCTGCCGGCTGAGTCGCGCGGGTGCGGGCGGGGCGAGCCCGGGTGACGATCGACGCCGTGCTCGCGCGGCGTGCGCGGGGCACGGCACCCGAGCCCCGGGGAGGGCACCGATGAGCGTCAAGGTCGCGATCGTCTACTACTCGGCGACGGGCACCCTGCAGGCGATGGCCGAGCGGCTGGAGCGGACGGCGACCGACGCCGGAGCCGAGGTCCGCCGCCGGCACGTGCGCGAGATCGCGCCGCAGGCCGCGATCGACTCCCGGCCGGAGTGGCGGGCGCACGTCGACGCCGTGGCCGGGGAGCCGGTCGCGGAGCCGGACGACCTCGACTGGGCCGACGTCGTCCTGCTCGGCTCGCCGACGCGGTACGGCAACGTCGCGAGCCAGCTCCAGCAGCTGCTCGACACGACGGGGCCGCTGTGGTCGGAGGGGCGCCTCGCGGACAAGGTGTACGCGGCGTTCACGGCCTCGCAGACGGCGCACGGCGGTCAGGAGGTCACGCTCCTGTCGCTGTACACGACCGTCATGCACTGGGGCGGGATCGTCGTGACCCCCGGGTACACCGACCCGGTGAAGTTCGTCGACGGCAACCCGTACGGCGTCTCCCACGCGACGGCGCCGAGAACGACGCCCCGCTGGGCGACCCCCAGCTCGACGCGCTCGACCACCTCGCACGGCGCGCGATCCACGTCGCGGAGCGCCTCGCCGCGTGACCTGGGCGCCCCGGGCCGCCGCGTGCCGCGATCGCGCGTGCTCGCCGTCGGCGAAAAACCTTGGCACCCGCGCCGACGCGTCGTACGGTCGAGGTACACGGGAAGGAGGTGGTCCGAGACATGAAGTCTTCTTGGACGCGTGAGGTGACTGCCCGCTAGTCGCCCGAGGCATCGGACGGACTCCGAGGTCCGCCCGCACCCCGTCAGGACCCCCTGACCGGGCGGCGAGCGAATCCCCGGCAGTCACCGCAGCCCGTGGGTGCCGCGACATCGTCCATCGCGGCGGGACCCTCCCGAGGAGGGTCCACCCCACGGGCTGTTGCCTGCCCGGGCACGGACGGGCTCCCCCGCCCGCCCGCGGCGCCGGGCGGATGAGATGGTGGGGACGTGCCCCTCAAGAAGCCCGCCGAGATCGAGGAGATGCGGCCCGCCGGCCGCTTCGTCGCCCACGTCCTGACGTCGCTGCGCGAGAACGCGCGCGTCGGCATGACGACGCAGGACCTCGACGCGCACGCGCACCGCCTCATCGACGAGGCCGGCGCCCGCTCGGTGTACCTCGGCTACCACCCCAGCTTCGGGGCCATGCCGTACCCGGGCGTCCTCTGCACGTCCGTCAACGACCACGCGCTGCACGGGCTGCCGTCGGACCGCGTGCTCGAGGACGGCGACGTCGTGAGCATCGACTTCGCCGCCGAGCTGAACGGCTGGGTGTGCGACTCGGCCCTCACGTTCCAGCTGGGCACGCAGACGCCCGAGGCGCAGCGCCTCATCGCGGCGACCGAGCAGGCCCTTGACGCGGGCATCGCCGCCGCCGTCGCGGGCGGGCGCATGGGCGACGTGTCCGCGGCGATCGGCCGCATCGGGCGCGACGCCGGCTACGGGATCAACGGCGACTTCGGCGGGCACGGCGTCGGGCGGACCATGCACGAGGACCCCCACGTGCCGAACCTCGGCCGCCGCGGCACCGGCGAGAAGCTCAAGCCGGGCCTCGTCATCGCCATCGAGCCGTGGTTCATGGCCGGCGGCGACGGGTACGAGGTGGACGACGACGGCTGGACCATCCGCACCGCCGACGGCTCCCTCGCGGCCCACGCGGAGCACACGGTCGCGGTGACGAAGGACGGCCCGGTCGTCCTCACGGCGCGCGGCTGACGCCACCCGGCGCGCGCCGAAAGGTGGCGTCGACGTCCGACGACGGGGGGACGGCGCGGGAGACCCCGGGCGGACGCGGGTGCGCCGCCGCCCGGGCGACGATGCCGACGTGACGGATCTCCAGCAGCCCCTCCGGCCGCACCGCCGGCCCGGCGACCCCGCCGACGCGCGCCGCGCCGCCGCCGCCCCGCCGCGCCGCGCGGCACGTGTGGCGTTCGGCCTCTACCTCGTCGTGCTGGCCGGCGCCGCGTTCCTGCCGCTGCCCCTCGGGATGCCGGCGCGCGGGTCGGGCGTCGCGTACGAGCTCACGCTGCACCGCCCGGACCTGCTCGGCGGCTGGGAGGCGCAGCGCAACGTGCTCATGACGGTCCCCTTCGGGCTGCTGCTGCCGCTGGTGGTCCGGTGGCGGTACGAGGCCCTGCTGGTCGCGTGCGTGGCGGTGACCGTGGTCGTCGAGACGGGGCAGCTCGCGGTGTCCGCGCTCGTCGGGTGGCCGTGGCGCGCGTTCGACGTCAACGACCTGCTGCTCAACACGGTCGGCGGGCTGCTGGGGCTCGCGGTGACGGGGGCGGTCCTCGCGGCCGTGCGCCGGCCCGTGCCGCCGCGTCCGCGGCGCCTCGTGCCGGGTGCGCTCGCGGCGGCGCTCGTCGCGTGGGTCGTGGCGTCGACCGCGACCGCGCCCTCGACGGTGCTCCTGGACGCGTGCGACGAGCCGCCGGCGGGCGCGGTGACGTCGCTGCCCGCGGGCGCGAGCGCGTACGCCGGTCCGGACGGGTCCGTGTGCGTGCTGCTCGACGGCGGCAGCTCGTCCGTCCCGCGCGACGCCGGGCCGCGGCGTGCCCTCGTGCTGGCGCGGACGGACGGCACGTGGGAGGTCGGCGTCGTGCGTCCCGGCGAGGACCCGGCGCCCGACGCCGTCGACCGCCCGGTGGAGCTGTACGCCGTCGACGGGACGGACGTCCGGGTCTGGGTGATGCGCGACTAGGTCCCGCGGGCCGGGACGACCCCCCCCCCGCGTCAGGGCGCCGACAGGACCGTGCGCAGGCGGTCGGCGAACGCGCGGGGCCGCTCGAGGAAGCCGGTGTGCTCGCCGGGGAACGCCGTGACCGGCACGCCGAGCAGCGTGGCGAGGGCGGCGGAGGTCGCGGCGGTCTCCAGCGCGCCGGACTCCTCGCCGACCCCGACGACGACGCGGCCGGTGCCGGCGCGCACCCGCGCGACGTCCGGGACCCACGTGGTCGTCCACGTCAGCTCGTGCGCGAAGAACCGGGCGCCGTCGCGTGCCAGCTGCTCCTCGTCGCCCATCGCGGGCGGGCCCTCGGCGTCGTCCTCCCACCCGACCGTCCCGGCGAACGCGCCCCACGCGGCGTCGACGCCGTGCTCGTGGAACGTCTGCACGACCAGCGCGGTGCGCGCGTGGTGGACCGCCGCGTCCGGCAGCAGGTCGAGCAGCGGTGGCTCGTGCGCCACCAGCGTGCCGACGCGGCCGGGGTGGTGCTGCGCGAGCGCCAGCGCCGTCACCGCGCCGCCGCTGGAGCCGAGGACGTCGGCGGCGGGGGCGTCGAGCGCGTCGAGCAGCGCGGCCACGTCGTCGGCGCGGAGCTCGGGCGTGGAGTCCTGCGCGGGGTCGTCGACCGTGCTGCGGCCGATGCCGCGCGGGTCGTGCGTGACGACCGTGAAGTCCTCGGCGAGCGCGTCGGCGGCGTCCGTGAAGTAGAGGGCGCCCATGGGCGAGCCGACGAGCAGCAGGAGCGGTCCCGTGCCGCGCACCTCGTAGGTGAGGCGGGCCCCGGGGACGTCGAGGGTGCGCACGTCGGCGGTCACGGTGGCGGCCACGGTCAGCTCCGCCGCGCGGTGAGGTGGACGGCGACCTCGTCGCCGGCGGCGTCCTTGCCGATGGCCGCGCGCAGCGCCTTGCGCAGCGGCAGCCAGTGCGGGCCGCTGCCGGAGGGCATGAGCGTCGCCTCGAACGGCGTGCCGTCGAGCGTGCCCGCGACCTTGACGGCCCGGCCGGTGCCCAGCACGTGCTGCGAGTCCGGGACGGTCAGGAAGGTGTCGAACGCGCCGTCCTTCTCGAGCGGCGCGGTGAAGGCGTGGTCGAGCGGGACGGTCATGGCGACTCCTAATGTCCACGGTGTGTACATGCGGCGATGTCCACACCGTAGACTTCGGCGCATGGCGACGGCAAGGGGCAGCTACCACCACGGCGACCTCGGTGCCGCGCTCGTCGACGCCGGCGTCGCGCTCGCCCGCGAGGCGGGGGCGTCGGCCGTCGTCCTGCGCGAGGTGACGCGACGGGTCGGGGTCACGCCGCGGGCCGCCTACCGGCACGTCGCCGACCGCGACGCCCTGCTGCGGGCCGTCGCCCGCGTCGCGCTCGCCGCGATGGCGCGGACCGTGGAGGAGACGCTTGCGGGGGCCGCCGACGGCGCCGGGGCCGCGAGTGACGGCGCCGTGGCCGCCACCGACGGCGCCACGGCGCTGCGGGCCGTGGGCGAGGGGTACGTGCGCTTCGCGCTCGACGAGCCGGGGCTGTTCGAGGTCGCGCTGTTCGCGATGGACGACATGGCCGAGGTCGACGACCCGGCCGCGGCGGGCGCCGGCGGGCGGTCGCCGTACCACCAGCTGCAGGACGCGCTCGCGCGGCTCGTCGGCGAGGGGCGGCTCGCTGCCGACGCGGTGGAGGGCGCCGCGCTGACCTGCTGGTCCGGCGTGCACGGGTACGCGACGCTCGCCGCGCTCGGCCCGCTGCGGTCGCTGCCGCGCGCGGAGCGGGACGCGGGGGCGTCGGCGGTCGTGGCCGCGCTGGTGGGCGCCGTGACGGGGGTGAGGGACGCGGTAGGGCCGGCCTGACGGGTCGGGCGCGTCGGTCAACCGCGTCGGTCGACCGCGTCGGTCGGCTGCGTCGGGTCGTGCGGGACCGGCTCGCGGTGGCGCCGGCGTGTCTCCCTGCGCGCGCCGGGGCGGGGCGGGGCCCCTTCTCGCGGCCGTACGCCCGCTGTGCGTACGTGATGCGTACGCCCGAGAGAAGAAGGGACCCGTCCGGCGCCGACGAGGTAGGCGCGTGCGACGGTCGGGCCCTCGGCCGCCGTGTCCGTCCGGGCCGCCCCTGACGGCGCGCTCGACGCGGTCACCGCCCCGCCGGGCCGCACCTCGTCACCCGGCCGACGTCGCAGGCGCGGGCTCGCCCGCGGCCGAGCCCCGGGCTGCCGCCACGGGGAGCGCGAGCCGTCACGCGGCGGCCCCGGTCGCCGTCACGGCGTGCGGACCGGCACCTCCAGCGACGCCAGCAGCGCGACGACGCGCGCGCGGATCGCGTCCCGGATGGGCCGCACCGCCTCGATGCCCTGGCCTGCGGGGTCGTCGAGCGCCCAGTCCTCGTACCGGACCCCCGGGTAGAACGGGCAGACGTCGCCGCAGCCCATCGTCACGACGACGTCCGACGCCTCCACCGCCTCGGCGGTCAGCACCTTCGGCTGCTCGCCGGTCAGGTCGACGCCGACCTCGCGCATCGCCTCGACGGCGACGGGGTTGACCCGGTCCGCCGGCAGCGACCCGGCGGACCGGACCTCGACGGCGCCGCCGGACAGCGCGCGCACGAACCCCGCGGCCATCTGGGAGCGGCCCGCGTTGTGCACGCAGACGAAGAGGACGGACGGCGTGCGCGTGGTCATCGGGCTCCTCCGGCGGGTCCGAGCGTCGCGGCGAGGGCGCCGGCGACGAGGTCGTGCGCGCCCGGCGCGACGCGGAAGTACGCCCACCGGCCGCGCTGCTCACGGGTCACGAGGCCCGCCTCGGCGAGCGTGGCCATGTGGTGGGACACGGTCGGCTGCGACAGCCCGACGGGGCCGGTGAGGTCGCAGACGCACGCCTCGCCCGTCTCCTGCGCCGCGATCAGCGAGAGCAGGCGCACGCGGGTCGGGTCGCCCAGGGCCTTGAACGTGCGCGCGGCGTCGCGGGCGGCGTCGGCGTCGAGGCCGGGCGCGCCGGTGCCGCAGCACGCGTCGGCGGCGGCGAGGGGCAGGGCGGTCGGCACGGGGACATCGTGGCACGACCCATTGACGCCTGTCGATGTGATGCGCCAAGGTGCACACATCGAAGTTCATCGATGAGTGGAGGAGACATGACCACCCCGACCGACCCCGCGACCCCCGCCACGGACGACGTGCACGAGCTCGTGCGGCGGCGCTACGCCGAGGCCGCGACCGCGGCGACGCAGGGCGACGGCGCCGACGCCGGTGCGTCGGACGGCTGCTGCGGCGGCACGTGCGGCGCCGGCGCCGCCGCCGCCCCAGGCGACGCCACCGGGAGCACCGTCTTCGGCGCCGGGCTCTACGACGCCACCGACCTGACCGGCCTGCCGAGCACCGCCGTCCGCGCGAGCCTCGGCTGCGGGAACCCGACCGCCGTCGCCGACCTGCGACCCGGGGACCGCGTGCTCGACCTGGGGTCCGGCGGCGGCATCGACGTGCTCCTGTCCGCCCGCCGCGTCGGGCCCACCGGGTTCGTGCACGGCGTCGACATGACCGAGGAGATGCTCGACCTCGCCCGCCGCAACGCCGCCGAGGCCGGCGCGACGAACGTGGCGTTCCACCGCGGCACCATCGAGGACCTGCCGCTGCCCGACACGAGCGTCGACGTCGTCGTCTCCAACTGCGTCGTCAACCTGTCGCCCGACAAGGCGGCCGTGCTCGCGGAGGCGTACCGCGTGCTCGTGCCCGGCGGGCGGCTCGGCATCTCCGACGTCGTCGCCGACGACCACCTCACGCCCGCCGACCGCGCCGCCCGCGGCAGCCACGTCGGGTGCGTCGCGGGGGCGCTGTCGATGTCCGAGTACGTCGACGGCCTGACCGCGGCGGGGTTCGTCGACGTGCGGGTCGAGCCGACGCACGCCGTCGCCGACGGGATGCACGGCGCGGTGGTGCGTGCGCGCAGGCCCGCCGACGCCGGGGCGTGAACGTGCCTCAGCAGGTCCCGTGGACGGCGTCGTCGGCGCCGCGCGGCAGCACGTCGAGGTCGCGCAGCACGACCGACAGGCCGAGCAGGGCCGTCGCCGGGTCGCGCTGCGCCGCGCACACCGCGGCGAACGCGTCGGCGTCGTACTCCACGTCGAGCACCACGGGGTACGCGTCGGCGTATGCGGCGCACTCGTCCCAGCGGGCGCAGTCCTCCGCGACGACGAGGTCGGCACCCGCGGCGCGCACGCGCGCGGTCACGTCGACGGCGTTCTTCTGCGCGTAGGCGAGGCCGCGGGCGTGCGCGTGCTCGACGAGGAGAGCGGTGAACGCGACCGCGTCGTCGGCGTCGAGCAACCCGTGCGCGCGCGTCCACGAGTCGAGGTTGTCGACCTCGACCGCGTCGTACCCGGCAGCCGCGCAGCGGTCGACCAGGGGGCCGACGAGCTCGGCGGCGAGCCGGTCGCGCAGCGCGGGCGTCGACACGTCGAGCAGGACCTCGTCCGGCCACGCGGGGTCACGCACCGGGACGCCGTCGTCGTGCAGCACGAGCTCCGGCGTCGCGCGCAGCAGGCGGTCCGTGTCGCCCGGCTGGCTCTGGAAGCCGTTGACGTAGCAGACGTCGTACCGGCCGGCCGGGGGCGCGGTGGCGTCGCGGACGACGACCCGCGTCGCCGCGTCCGGGGCGTCAGCGCCGCCGAGCTGGTACTCGAACGGCACACCGGGCGGCGGGAGGGTGACGTCGGGGACGACGTCCGGGGAGCTCGTCCCGCAGCCCGCGAGCAGGACGACGACCGCGACGGCCGCCGCTGCCCGGGACGCCCTCACGCCGACGTCCCGCGCAGCTCGGCCGGCACGGCGTCCGGCGGCGTCACGCCCACCGGCTCCACCAGCACGAGCGGGTCGGCGTCGAGGTCGAGCACGCGCGAGCGTGCCGGCGGCGTCGTCGCTTTCTCGAACCGCACGGTCGCCTCGCGGTCCCGCACGTGCACCACCCAGCCGCGCCCGAGGGTGGCGTGCTCGACGTCGAGGCCCGGGCGTGCGTTCGTGACGTCGAGGAGCCGGGGCGCGGGCGCGGCCGGGACGGCGTCCGGCGGGTGGTCGACCCTCGATGCCTCGTTCCCTGACCCGTCGTCCGCCGCCGCCTCGTCGTCCGCTGCCTCGTCGCGCCCCGCACCGTCGGGGGCGGCGTCGAGACCGTCGAGGAGGTCCGGCGTCGCGGCGCCGGCCGGCTCGTCGTCGCCCCGCTGCCCGAGGTCCCGCTGCTCGAGGTCCCCGTGCAGGTCGAGCGCGAGCTGCGCGTGCGGCGCGAGGTTGTGGAACGAGACGCCGAGCAGCCGCACCGGGGTGTCGATGCCGGCGGCGAGCGTGGCGCGGCGCGCGGCGTCGCGCAGGTCCGCCGCGGACGCCGTCGGGTGCGAGAACGTCACCGAGCGCGTCACCGTCGAGAAGTCGCCGTACCGGACCTTGGCGACCACCGTGCGCGCCGCACCGCCGTGCCGCTCGAGCCGCTGCAGCGCCTCGTCGACGACGTCGTCGACCGCCGCGAGCACGACCTCGCGCCCGAACAGGTCGTGCGCGAACGTGCGCTCCGCGCCGGCGGACTTCCGCTCGGTCGACACCACGACGGGCCGGTCGTCGAGGCCGCGCGCCATGAGGTACAGGTGCGTGCCACTGGCCTCGCCGAGCGTCATCGTGAGCGTGTCGAGGGGCTGGCGGCGCAGGTCCGCGACCGTGCGCACGCCGAGCCGCTCGAGCGCGCCCGCGGTCGCCGGCCCGACGCCGGGGATGACACGCACCTCGAGCGGCAGCAGGACGTCGTCCTCGACCTCCGGGCGCACCACCACCACGCCCGCGGGCTTGCGCAGGTCGGACGCGATCTTCGCGACGAGCTTGGAGCGGCCCACGCCGACCGAGACGGTCAGGCCCGTCAGGTCTGCTACGCGCGCCTGCACGCGGGCCGCCGCCTCCTCCGGCTCGGGTGTGCCGCCCTCCGCCTGCGCGAGGTCGGCGAACGCCTCGTCGATCGACAGCGGCTCGACGCCGGGCGTCAGCTCGCGCAGCACGCCCATGATCACGGCCGAGTACGCCGAGTACGCGGCGAACCGGGGCGTCAGCACCGCCGCGGCCGGGCTCAGCCGGCGCGCCCGCGCCATCGGCATCGCCGACCGCGCGCCGTCGCGCCGGGCCTCGTACGACGCCGTCGACACGACGCCGCGCCCGCCGACGCCCCCGACGAGCACCGGCTTTCCCCGCAGCGACGGCTTGTCGCGCTGCTCGACCGCCGCGAAGAACGCGTCCGCGTCGAGGTGCATGACCGTGGCGGCGTCGCGCATGCGCACGGCCGCGACCAGCCGCTGCGCCCGATCACCCCGCCCGTCCACGCCCCCATCCTCCCCGCCGCCACGGGCGCACCGGTGCACGGACGCCACCGCCGGGGCGGCGTACGACGCGACGCCACCGCCGAGAGGGTGTCCACGGCGAACGGGGTCCGGCGTGCGTTCCGGGGCCC
>NZ_JBHUZW010000124.1:0-11375 GCF_042667215.1 Cellulomonas sp. NPDC057328
CCGCGGGCCGGGGGCGGCCCCCCGCCGCCGTCCGGTCACGCCGTCGTCGTCAGATGACGTTGTGCAGCCGCCGGCTGTCCGCCGACTGGCTGAGCACCGACTCCCGCGGCGTCGACTCGTCGCGCCACCGCAGGATCGCGCCGACACCGTCGACAAGCTCGACCGCGCCGTCGTCCGCGAACGTCAGGCCGGCGTCCTGCCCGACCGCCGCGCGCACGAGCGCCACGTCGGCCGGCATCTGCCGTGCCGCGTCCGTCACGCCGATCGCCGCGAGGTCGTCCTTGCTGACGGCCAGCTCCAGCGGGCCGTCGCCGACCCACAGCCGGCGGTCGGCCAGCGGCCCGGGGCTGCCGGCGGCCGGCTCCCCCAGGACGAGCTCGGACACCTGACCGCGCTGCAGGACGGCCACGACGTCGCCGAGCGACGTCACCGCGTCCTCGCCGCGGCCCTGCTCCTGCCGGAACAGGTCGAGGACCGCCTCCCGCCGGCGCACGCGGTGCTCGGCCAGCACGCCGTCGATGCGCTCCTGGAACGCCTCCTCGTTGACGCCCTCGGCCCGGGAACCACCGGGGACCTCGACGAGCACCTCGCGGACCTCCTGCCCGACGGCGTCCTTGAGCAGCGCGACCGCCCGGACGTCGCCGGTGAGGATCACGAGCTCCGGCTTGCGCTCGGTCACCTGGCGGTCGAGGTCCGCCGCGACGGTGTCGACGTTGCGCTCCCACGAGTCCTGCACGCGCTGCTGCCAGCGGCGGTGCGCCCAGCCGCCGCCACCCACCTTGTGCATCTCGTCGTGGTCGCCCTCGACCGTCTCCGTGACGTCGGCGAGCAGGCCGGAGCCGTCGGTCCAGGTGTAGTCCGCCCCCTGCCGGTTCACCTCGACGAGCAGGAACCGCGTCGACTCGTCGGCGGCGCGCGCCGCCGGCAGCAGGAGCGGGACCGAGCCGCAGGCCGCCGTCGACTGCGCGGGCGGCTCCGTGAGCAGCCGGTCGACGAGGACCTCCTGCGCGTCCGCGACGAGCACCCGGCCGTGCGGGCCCGGCGCGTGCGTCGGGCGCGCCACGAGGTCGTCGATCGCGGCGAGCACCGCCTCCGGCGACCCGTCGCGCTCGAGCTGGCGCCGCAGCGCCTTCCAGCGGGTCTGCACGTCCGCCGCCCCGGTCGCGTCGTCACGCGTGGCGTCGAGGTACACGGTCGTGAAGGGCGCCGGGCGCCCGAGCAGCGGCTTGAGCCAGTGCAGGTCCATCAGGCAGGTCTCCTCGCGTCGGCGGGGGTTCCGTCCGGGCGTCGGTGCCCCGGTTCGCCCGAACGGGTCTGACCCCTCCACCTTCCGTCACGCCCGCCGGACCCGCCACCGCGCGGACCGGACCCGTCGCGTCGGCACGCCGTCAGGCAGCCGACGCACGCGCGTCACGCGCCCGATGCTGCGCGTCACGCGCCCGATGCTGCGCGTCACGCGCCCGAGGCGCGCGCGGTCAGGCGTGCCCGACGCTCGCGTCCTGCGCCGTCGCCTGGGTGCCGGCCTGCGCGTGGTCCTGCGCGATCGCCTCGTGGTGGCGGATGACCTCCTCGACGATGAACGCGAGGAACTTCTCCGCGAAGACCGGGTCGAGGTCGGCCTCCTGAGCGAGCGCGCGCAGCCGGGCCACCTGCGCGGCCTCACGGCCGGCGTCGGACGGCGGCAGCTCGAGCCGGGCCTTGAGCACGCCGACCTGCTGCGTCGCCTTGAACCGCTCGGCCAGCAGGTGCACCAGCGCCGCGTCGATGTTGTCGATGCTGCTGCGCAGCCGGGCGAGCTCCGGCGGGACGGGCCCGGGCAGGTCGCTCACGCGCTCTTCTCGCGCGGCGTGCGCTTGTCGCGGCCGACCTCGCGCGGGACGAGCGTCGGGTTGACGTTGTCGAGCACGACGTCGCGGCTGATGACGACCCGGGCGACGTCGTCGCGCGACGGCACCTCGAACATCACCTGCTGGAGGACCTCCTCCATGATCGCCCGCAGACCACGCGCACCGGTGCCGCGCAGCAGCGCCTGGTCCGCGATCGCCGCGACGGCGTCGTCCTCGAACGCGAGCTCGACGCCGTCGATCGCGAACATCCGCTGGTACTGCTTGATCAGCGCGTTGCGCGGCTCGGTGAGGATGCGCACGAGCGCCGTCTGGTCGAGCGGCGACACGGTCGTGATCACGGGGACGCGGCCGATGAACTCGGGGATGAGCCCGAACTTCAGCAGGTCCTCCGGCATGACGTCGCCGTAGACGTCCTTGTCGTCGGCCGTGTGCAGCGGGGCGCCGAAGCCGATGCCCCGGCGGCCGGCACGCGACGTGATGATCTCGTCGAGGCCCGCGAACGCGCCCGCGACGATGAACAGCACGTTCGTCGTGTCGATCTGGATGAACTCCTGGTGCGGGTGCTTGCGCCCGCCCTGCGGCGGCACCGAGGCGGTCGTGCCCTCGAGGATCTTGAGCAGCGCCTGCTGCACGCCCTCGCCGGACACGTCGCGCGTGATCGACGGGTTCTCGCTCTTGCGGGCGATCTTGTCGATCTCGTCGATGTAGATGATCCCCGACTCGGCCTTCTTGACGTCGTAGTCGGCGGCCTGGATGAGCTTGAGGAGGATGTTCTCGACGTCCTCGCCGACGTAGCCCGCCTCGGTGAGGGCAGTGGCGTCGGCGATGGCGAACGGCACGTTCAGCATCTTCGCGAGCGTCTGCGCCAGGTACGTCTTGCCGCAGCCCGTGGGGCCGATCAGCAGGATGTTCGACTTGGCGATCTCGACGTGCTCCTCGCCGGCGACGCGGGCGCCCTCACCGGCCTGGATGCGCTTGTAGTGGTTGTACACCGCGACGGCGAGCGAACGCTTGGCCGGCTCCTGCCCGACGATGTACTGCTCGAGGAACTCGAAGATCTCCTTCGGCTTCGGCAGCTCGACCATGCCGACCTCGGTGGCCTCGGCGAGCTCCTCCTCGATGATCTCGTTGCACAGCTCGATGCACTCGTCGCAGATGTACACGCCCGGGCCCGCGATGAGCTTCTTGACCTGCTTCTGGGACTTGCCGCAGAAGGAGCACTTGAGGAGGTCAGCCCCGTCCCCGATCCTCGCCACGTGCGTCCCCTTCCTCGTGTGGCCCCGCCGCGCGGCGGGAGCCGTTGCTCGTTGCGCACCCGCCCCGGGGGCCACGTTCCCCCATTGCACACCACGGGGGGCCTCGTGTCAGCCGAACGGGTCGTGCGCGTCGCGGCGTGTCCCCTGCGACACGCTCGCGTGGCACCGCCGGTCACCCGGTCGGCGCCGTCGTGGCGGACGCACGTCCGGCCCCGACGCGGACGTCGGGGCCGGCCGTGCGGTCGTCACTCGGCGGGCTGCACCACCGTGGGCTGCACACCCTTGCGGCTGGCGAGCACCTGGTCGACGATGCCGTACTCCTTGGCCTGGGCGGCCGTGAGGATCTTGTCGCGCTCGATGTCGACGCGGACCTGCTCGATGTCGCGTCCGGTGTGGTGCGCGAGCGCCTGCTCGAGCCACTCGCGGATGCGGATGAGCTCGTTCGCGTGGATCTCGATGTCGGACGCCTGCGCGTAGCCGCCGCCCTCCATCGCGGGCTGGTGGATCAGCACGCGCGCGTTCGGGAGCGCCAGGCGCTTGCCGGGCGAGCCCGCCGCGAGCAGCACGGCCGCGGCCGAGGCCGCCTGCCCGAGGCAGACGGTCTGGATGTGCGGCTTGATGTACTGCATCGTGTCGTAGATCGCCGTCAGCGCCGTGAAGGAGCCGCCGGGCGAGTTGATGTACAGGGTGATGTCGCGGTCCGGGTCGGTCGACTCCAGGACCAGCAGCTGCGCCATGACGTCGTCCGCCGACGCGTCGTCCACCTGCACGCCGAGGAAGATGATGCGGTCCTCGAACAGCTTGGTGTACGGGTCCTGGCGCTTGAAGCCGTAGGCCGTGCGCTCCTCGAACTGCGGCAGCACGTAGCGGCTGCTCGGGGAGGCCGGGGCCAGGCCGCCGGCCAGGCGCCCGGCGCGGGCGATGAACTGGGACTCCATGCTCACGAAGCGTCTCCTCGCTGGTTCTGTCGCCGGGCCGTCAGGCCGAGGCCCCGTTGCCGTTGGGGTCCGTGCCGCCGCCACCGGTGACGGAGCCGGCGCTGCTGACCACGTGGTCGATGAAGCCGTACTCGAGCGCCTCCGGCGCCGTGAACCAGCGGTCACGGTCCGAGTCGGCGTTGATCTGGTCGACGCTCTTGCCGGTCTGCTCGGCGATCAGCTCGGCCAGCACCTTCTTCATGTGCAGGATCAGCTGCGCGTTGATGCGCACGTCGGTGGCCGTGCCGCCGATGCCGCCGGACGGCTGGTGCATCATCACGCGGGCGTGCGGCGTGGCGTAGCGCTTGCCCTTGGCGCCCGAGGAGAGCAGGAACTGCCCCATCGAGGCGGCCATGCCCATCGCGATCGTCGCGACGTCGGGCTTGATGTACTGCATCGTGTCGTAGATCGCCATGCCGGCCGTGATCGACCCGCCCGGCGAGTTGATGTAGAGCCAGATGTCCTTGTCGGGGTCCTCCGCGGCCAGCAGCATCATCTGCGCGCAGATGGCGTTGGCGTTCTCGTCGCGGACCTCGGACCCGAGCCAGATGATCCGCTCGCGGAGCAGACGGTTGTAGATGCTGTCGTTGAGGCCGAGTCCGGCGGACTCCGCCCGGGCGATTGCCGGGACCTGCTCGTTCACGAAGGCTCCTTCGTCTGGCTGCGTCGTGCGGCGGGCCGGGATGCTCGTGCACCTCACCGGCCGTGCGTTGCAGCGACCCTAACGCCCGGACCAGCCGCGACACGTCCCGCCGCCGCGTCGTTTCGCTGTCGGCGCAGCGGCGTCACGGGGATGCGCGCCGGGGCGGTCGCCGGGCCGGTCGCGGGGCCGGTCGCGGGGTCGGTCACCCGGTCCGCCGCCGGGACGCACGACGGCCCCGCGACGTGGCGTCGCGGGGCCGTCGGTGCTGCGGGTCGCGCTCAGGCCTTGGCGTCGTCCTGCTCGCCGGCCTCGTCGGCCACCGGCTGCGCCTGCGCGTCCTCGGCGGCGCCCGCCTCGGCCTCGGCCTGCTCGATCGCGGCGTCGTCCTCGTCCGACCCGACGAACTCCGACAGGTCGACCGTGGCGCCGGACTGCTCCGTCACCGTGATGCGGCGCAGCGCGACCGCGAGCGCCTTGGAGCGCGCGACCTCGGCGACCATGGCCGGGATCTGGCCCTGCTCGTCGAGCGTGCGGATGAACGTGTTCGGGTCCATGCCGTACTGACGCGACGCGTTGACGAGGTAGTCGATGAGCTCGCCCTGGCCGACCTTGACCTCGAGCTGCTCGGCGAGCGTGTCCAGCAGGATCTGGTTGCGCAGGGCGGTCTGCGCCTGCTCCGTCACCTCGGCACGGTGCTCGTCGTCCTCGAGGCGCCCCTCGCCCTCGAGGTGGCGGTGCACCTCGGCCTCGACGACACCCGACGGCACGGGGATCTCGACGGCCTCGACGAGCTGCTCGAGCAGCAGGTCGCGCGCCTGCACGGCCTGGTTCGACGCCTTGATGCGGGCGGCCTGCTCGCGCAGGTCGGCCGTGAGCTCCTCGAGGGTGTCGAACTCGCTCGCGAGCTGCGCGAACTCGTCGTCGGCCTCGGGCAGCTGGCGCTCCTTGACGGCGGTCGCCGTGACGGAGACCTGCGCCTGCTCGCCCGCGCGCTCGCCGCCGGCCAGCGCCGTCTCGAACGTCGTCGACTCGCCCGCGGACAGGCCGGTCAGCGCCTCGTCGAGGCCCTCGAGCATGTTGCCCGAGCCGATCTGGTAGCTCACGCCGGAGACCTGGTCGACCTGCTCGTCGCCGATCGTCGCGGTCAGGTCGAGCACGACGTAGTCGCCCTCGACGGCCGGGCGGTCGACGCCCACGAGCGAGCCGAAGCGCTCGCGCAGCGCGTCGAGGCGGCCCTGCACGTCCTCGTCGTCCACCGCGACGTCGTCGACCTGGACGGCCAGGCCGTCGAGCGCGGGCAGCGTGATCTCGGGGCGCACCTCGACCTCGGCGGTGAAGTGCAGCTCGCCCTCCTCGCCCTGCGGCGCGGCGGTCAGGCCGGGGACCTTCGTGACCTGCACGTCAGGCTGGCCCAGCGGGCGCAGCGCGTTCTCGCGGACGGCCTCGGCGTAGAAGCCGGACAGGCCCTCGTTGATCGCGTGCTCCAGCACGGCGGGGCGACCCACGCGCTGGTCGATGATGCGCGGCGGCACCTTGCCCTTGCGGAAGCCCGGCACCGTCACCTGCTCCGCGATGTGCTTGTACGCGTGGTCGATGCTCGGCTTGAGCTCGTCGTACGTCACCTCGACGGTCAGCTTGACCTTGGTCGGCTCCAGGGTCTCGACGGCGCTCTTCACTTCGATGGTCTCCCACTGGTCATGGCCATGCGCCGGCGGGTCCGACGGGCTGGCACGGTCTCGCGCCGGATGGGCGCGCGGTTCGGGCGCTGGTGTCGCGGGCGGCTGCGCACCCGGCTCGATCAGCCGGCACCGGCGCACACGCGACCCTCGATGCTACGTCACGGCGCGGACCCGTCCCAAAGCAGCGGCCCTGCGGGAGCGGCCGTGGCCGTCCCCGGCGGGACGCCTCTCCCCGGTCGGGATGGCGGGATTCGAACCCGCGACCTTCCGCTCCCAAAGCGGACGCGCTACCAACCTGCGCCACATCCCGTGGGCGCACGTCCGTCCGCCCGACGGCGGCGGCAGCCGCGTCGGCGCGCCGGGGCGTGCGCGTCGCGCCCGGCCGCACCCGCTACCCTGGGTGCCGCGGTCCGAGGGCCGCCGGTCCCCGTCACGCGAGTGGCGCGGGCACGGCGACGCGGCGGACCTGCGCGGACGTAGCTCAATGGTAGAGCCCCAGTCTTCCAAACTGGCTACGCGGGTTCGATTCCCGTCGTCCGCTCCCCCGTGCCGGCACCACCGTCGGCGGCACCGCCTGCAGCATCGTCGGCGGCACCTCCGGCACCGTCCCCCGCACCGCCGTCCTCGACCGCGAGCGCGCGCACGACCTCGCGCGCCGCCCGCTCGCCCGCGGCGACGGCCCCGTCCATGAAGCCCGCGCGCCGGGTCGCGGTCTCCGTGCCGGCCCAGTGCACGGTGCCGACCGGCTCGCTCAGGGCGCGGTGGAGCGGCGCGACCGCCCCGGGACCGGGCGCGGCGGTGGGTCCGCCGCCGAGCCAGTCCTCCTCGGCCCACCGCTGGTCGACGTACCCGAGCGGTGTGAGCGCGCCGGCCCCGAACAGGTCCGCGAGGGAGCGCAGCACGCCCGCGCGCCGCTCGGCGGGCCCCGCCCCCTCCCACGCCCGCGCCGCGGGGCCGCCGACGAAGCACAGCAGCACGCCGCGGGAGCCGTCGAGCGGGCCCGCGTCGAACGTGATGAACACCGGGCCGCCGTCACCGACCGTCATGCCGCTCAGCCCCGCGTCGCGCCAGAACGGACGGTCGTAGACGGCGTACGCCTTCGACAGGACGCCCGGCGCCCACCGCTGTGCGAGCCGCCGGTGCACCGCGGGGAGCGGCGGCTCGAAGCGGATGCGCCGGCGCAGCGCCGGCGGCACGGCGACGACCACCCGGCGCGCCCGCGTGGGCCCGGCGTCGGTGTGCA
Organism: Cellulomonas sp. NPDC057328; assembly: GCF_042667215.1. Taxonomy (NCBI): domain Bacteria; kingdom Bacillati; phylum Actinomycetota; class Actinomycetes; order Micrococcales; family Cellulomonadaceae; genus Cellulomonas; species Cellulomonas sp. NPDC057328. The sequence continues at coordinate 7,646 of NZ_JBHUZW010000124.1, forward strand.
CGGTGACGACGTCGCCGCCGTGGTCGACCCGCGTGACCGGCGCGCCGAGCACGACCGCGCCGGGCCCGAGGTCGCGGGCGACGCGGACGGCGACCTCCTGCGCGCCCTCGACGAGGTGCTGCTCCTGCGCACCGCCGCGCGTGTCGAGCATCCGGTCCAGGCCGCCCGCCTGGGCGACGTGATGGAGCACGTGCAGCACGGAGACCTCGGCCGGCTCGCAGCCCCAGGACGTGCGCGCGACCACCGCCATGAGGTCGCGGGTCGCGCGCGTGGCGTGCCGGTCGCGCAGCCAGCCGTCGAGGGTGGTGGCGTCGAGACGGGCGGCGTCGCGCGCGTCGCCGGGCCGGCCGAGCGGGACGGCCCGGCTCGCCCGGCCGAACGCCGCCCGCACGCGCGCGAGGTCGGCGAGAGCAGCGGGGCCGACGGGCGGGATGGTGCCGCGGTAGCGCCGGACGCCACCGCGCCACCGCAGCAGGTTGTCGCCGGCCTCGTACGTCGGGCGCCGGCGGACGCCCACCGCGTCGGCGAGCGCCGTGACGTGCTCGTGGTCCGGCCCGACGAACGTGCCGCCGAGGTCGACGTGCGCACCGGCGACGGTCGCGGACAGGACCCGGCCGCCGACCCGGTCGGCGGCCTCGAGCACGCGGACGGCGACGCCGTGGCCCTGCAGCACCCGCGCGGCCGTCAGGCCCGACAGGCCCGCACCCACCACCACGACGTCCACGTCGACGGTCCCGGCCACGCTCGCCCCCTCGCGACGGCGTCCGACGGCGACCGCGGGTCCCACGACGGGCCCCGGTGCCCCGGCACCCGAGTCTCCCACCGGCGGGGCGGAAGGGACAGGACAGCGGGCAGGCAGGCCGGCCCCTCCGCGGTCGGGCGGCGGCTACGCCGGGCCGGCCGGCTCGCGGGCCTCGTCGCCGGGGACGCCGTCGTCGCGGCCGTGCCCCTCCTCCGCCGCGCGTCCCGCCGCCGTGCGCGAGCGCACGACGCGCCCGACCGGCCCGCTGAGCGCCAGGAGCAGGACCCACAGCATCCCCACGGCCGGCACGAGCGCCGCGAGGACGAGCGCGACCACGAGCAGGCCCACCGCGACCAGCCCGCCCGTCGTGTCCACCACGGCCCCCGGGCGCACCAGCGCGGGCCGGCGGCGCAGGCGGGCCTGCACCCCCATCAGCGCGAGGCAGGTGAGGACGAGCGTGGCGAGGTAGAGCACGTCCGCGAGCGCGTCGGGGCCGTCGTCCGCGGCCGTGAGGAGCGCCGTCGCGAACGGCACCAGCACGATGCCGCCGAGCCAGACGAAGCCGAGCGCGAGGAGCGTGCCGTCGTACGCACGCACGTCCTCGAAGACCGCGTGGTGCGCGACCCACAGCCGTCCCACGACGGCGAAGCTGACGCCGAAACCCAGGAGCTCGGACCCTCCGTCGGCGAGGACCGCGGCGGCGTCGCGCCCGTCACCGGGCAGCTCGACCAGCGGCAGGACGAGGAGCGTGAGGGCGATGGCCACCGTCGCGTCGGAGAAGTTGACGAGGCGGTCGAGGCCCCGTGCGGTCGTCGCGCCTCGCGTCACGGTCGCCTCCCGCCCGCGCCGGCCACCGTCCGACCCGGCGCACGCACCGACCGTAGCGACCGGCCTGCCACGCCGGGAGGTCGCGGTCCGGGTGGACTTCCGCGCCCGGCCGCGGCGTGGTGGGGTGGACCCCCGTGACGACGACGTTCCTCTCCCCCGGCGACCGCGTGCTCCTGACCGGCGACTCGATCACCGACTGGGGGCGCGACCGCGCGGACCCGGCCAGCCTCGGCCACGGGTACGCGGGCATCGTCGCGGCGCTCGCCGGCGCGCGGCTGCCGGAGCACGACCTGACCTTCCTCAACCGCGGCGTCGGCGGGGACACCGCGCGCATGCTCCGCGACCGGTGGGACGTGGACGGCCTCGCGCTCGAGCCGACGGTCGTGTCGGTGCTGGTCGGCGTCAACGACACGTGGCGCCGGTTCACCGAGGGCACGGTGACCACCGCCGAGGAGTACGAGGAGCACCTGCGCGCGGTCCTCGCCTCCGCCCGCGAGCGGCTCGACGCGCGACTGGTCCTCGTCGAGCCGTTCGTCGTGCCCGTGACGGCGCAGCAGCACCTGTGGCGGCCGGACCTCGACCCGCGCATCGCGGTGGTGCGCCGGCTCGCGGCCGAGCTCCGCGCCGTGCTCGTGCCCGCCGACGGGCTCCTCGCCGCCGCCGCGGTGCGCACGTCGCCCGAGCGGTGGGCCCACGACGGCGTGCACCCGACGCCCGCGGGCCACGGCCTCCTCGCCGAGGCATGGCTGCGCGCGGTCGGTGCCGTCCCGCAGGCGTCCTGACGGGCGACGCTCCGCGGACGACCTTTGCGGGCAGGTCGTGCGCCCGCTACGGTCGCCCCGGACCGGCGTGCACGTGCGCCGGCGTCCACGGACGACACCGGGACGGGTGCGCTGCACCGGTCCCCACCCCGACGAGGAGAGCGATGAGCGCGCACCACGCCGCTGCCGCCCCCGTCGTGCGCGCCCTCGCGGCGTGTTGTCGCTGTCGGTAGAGCGCTGGCTGCTCGCGCGCCGACCGGGCGCGCACCGCACCCGCACCACCGCGCGCCAGCGCTCGCCCCGGCAGGCCGTCGTCCGGCACCCGGACCGTTCCTCCCGCACCATGGGACCGACCGGCACGCGGCCTGCACCCCCGCACCAGCGTCGCGGCGACCCCCGCGACCCGCAGCCCGCACCGTCCCCCACTGCCGCCCGCGGCGGCACCGACCGAAGAGGAACCATGGCACGCATCTACGAGGACGCGACCGCGCTCGTCGGCAACACCCCGCTGGTCCGCATCAACAAGCTCACCGAGGGTGCCGGCGCGACCGTCGTCGGCAAGCTCGAGTTCTACAACCCGGCCAACTCGGTGAAGGACCGCATCGGCGTCGCGATCATCGACGCGGCCGAGAAGTCCGGCGACCTGAAGCCGGGCGGCACCATCGTCGAGGCCACCTCCGGCAACACGGGCATCGCGCTCGCGTTCGTCGGCGCGGCCCGCGGCTACGACGTCGTGCTGACGATGCCCGAGACGATGTCGAAGGAGCGCCGCGCGCTGCTGCGCGCGTTCGGCGCCGAGCTCATCCTCACGCCGGGCTCCGAAGGCATGAAGGGCGCCGTCAACCGCGCGAACGAGATCGTCGCGGAGCGTCCCGGCGCGATCCTCGCGCGCCAGTTCGCCAACGAGGCGAACCCCGAGGTGCACCGCCGCACGACGGCGGAGGAGATCTGGGCCGACACGGACGGCGAGATCGACATCCTCGTCGCCGGCATCGGCACGGGCGGCACCATCACCGGCGTCGGGCAGGTGCTCAAGGAGCGCAAGCCGGGCGTGCAGGTCGTCGGCGTCGAGCCCGCCGAGTCGCCGATCCTCAACGGCGGCGCCCCCGGCCCGCACAAGATCCAGGGCATCGGCGCGAACTTCGTGCCCGACATCCTCGACACGTCGGTCTACGACGAGATCGTCGACGTCGACGCCGAGACGGCCGTCGCGTGGGCGCGCCGCGCGGCGCGCGAGGAGGGCCTGCTCGTCGGCATCTCGTCCGGCGCGGCGCTGTACGCGGCCGCCGAGCTGGCGAAGCGCCCCGAGAACGCGGGCAAGCTGATCGTCACGATCATCCCGTCGTTCGGCGAGCGCTACCTCACGTCGGTGCTGTACGCCGACCTGCTCGACTGACAC
>NZ_JBHUZW010000125.1:0-11351 GCF_042667215.1 Cellulomonas sp. NPDC057328
CCCCCGCTCCGGGGACCGCCGCCGTCCGTGCGCCGGCTCGTCAGAGCAGCTGCGTCATCCACCCGTGCCGGTCGGCGGCACGCCCGTACTGGATGTCGGTGAGCTCCGCGCGGATGCGCGTCGTCACGGGGCCCGCCTGGCCGTCACCCACGACGAGGTCGAAGTCGTCGCTCGCGAGGCGGCCGATGGGCGTCATGACCGCCGCCGTGCCGCACGCGAAGACCTCGGTGACGCTGCCGTCGGCGAGGCCGGCGCGCAGCTCGTCGAGCAGGATCGGGCGCTCGGAGACCTCGTGGCCGGCATCGGTCAGCAGGCGCAGGATCGACGAGCGCGTCACGCCCTCGAGGATCGTGCCGCCGATCGGCGGCGTGGCGACGGACCCGTCGGCGTGCACCACCACGACGTTCATGCCCCCGAGCTCCTCGAGCTGCGTACCGGTGCGGTCGTCGAGGAAGCACACCTGCTCGAAGCCCTTGGCGTACGCCTCCTGCTGCGGCAGCAGGCTCGCGGCGTAGTTGCCGCCGCACTTCGCGGCACCCGTGCCGCCCGCACCGGCACGGTGGTAGTCGCGCGCCACCCAGATCGACACGGGCTTCACGCCGCCCGCGAAGTACGGGCCCACGGGCGAGGCGATGACGAGGAACTCCGCCTCGAGCGACGGGCGCACGCCGAGGAACCGCTCCGAGGCGTACATGAACGGGCGCAGGTAGAGGCTCGTCTCCTCGCCCGTGGGCACCCACTCCCGGTCGACGCCCACGAGCGCGCGGATCGCGCCGAGGAAGTCCTCCTCCGGCAGCTCGGGCAGCGCGAGGCGCTGCGCCGACCGGCGGAACCGCGCTGCGTTCGCCTCCGGACGGAACGTCCACACGGTGCCGTCGGGGTGCCGGTACGCCTTGAGGCCCTCGAAGATCTCCTGCGCGTAGTGCAGGACGGCCGTCGCCGGGTCCAGCTGCAGGGGTCCGTACGGCTCGACGCGGCGACCGTGCCAGCCGGTCTCCTGCGACCAGCTGATGCGCGCCATGTGGTCGGTGAAGACCGTGCCGAACCGGGGCGCGGCCAGCGCCGCCGCGCGCTCGTCGTCCGGCACGGGGTGCGCGGAGGCGTGGATCTCGAAGGTCTGCTCGGGGGTCTGCTCGGGGGACTGCGCCGAGGCAGGGGTCGCGAGGGTGCTCATGGGAGGGCCTTTCACCAGGGTCGACGTCGACGGTACCGGTGCGGACGGCCGGGTGGACAGGCGGCGCCGACCGTGCGGGTGCACGGACGCGGGCCTGCGGGGTCAGGACTCGTCGGGCGGTGCGGGTCGCGTGCCGCGCCCCTGCGGGAGGGGCGTCAGCCGGCGACGCGGGCGGCGAGGTCCTTGCCCACCTCGGCCGTCGACCGTACTCGCTCGGCGGAGCCGCGCTCGGCGAGGTCCGCCGCGACGGCGGCCTCGACGCGGCGGGCGGCCGCCGTCTCGCCGACGTGGTCGAGCAGCAGCGCGACGGACAGCACGGTGGCCGTCGGGTCGGCCTTGCCCTGACCCGCGATGTCGGGCGCGGACCCGTGCACGGGCTCGAACATGCTCGGCGCCGTGCGGTCCGGGTTGATGTTCGCGGACGCGGCGAGGCCGATGCCGCCGGTGATCGCGGCGGCGAGGTCGGTGAGGATGTCGCCGAACAGGTTGTCCGTGACGATGACGTCGAAGCGCGACGGGTTCGTCACGAGGAAGATCGTCGCGGCGTCGACGTGCAGGTAGTCGACCGTCACGTCGGGGAACTCCGCGTTCACGGCCTCGACCGTGCGACGCCACAGGTGGCCAGCGTGCACGAGCACGTTGTGCTTGTGCACGAGCGTCAGCTTCTTGCGCGGACGCGCGGCGGCGCGGGCGAAGGCGTCGCGCACGACGCGCTCCACCCCGAACGCCGTGTTCACGCTGACCTCGTTGGCGACCTCGGCGGGCGTGCCCACGCGGATCGCGCCACCGTTGCCGACGTACGGACCCTCGGTGCCCTCGCGGACGACGACGAAGTCCACCTCGCCGGGCGCGGCGAGCGGGCTGGTCACGCCCGGGAACAGCTTGCCGGGGCGCAGGTTCACGTAGTGGTCCAGCGCGAAGCGCAGCTTCAGCAGCAGGCCGCGCTCCAGCACGCCCGACGGGACGCTCGGGTCGCCGATCGCGCCGAGCAGGATCGCGTCGTGCGCGCGGATGGCGTCGAGGTCCGCGTCGGTGAGCGTCTCCCCCGTCGCGTGCCAGCGGCGCGCACCCAGGTCGTAGTCCGTCGTGGCCAGGCGGGGGCCGCCGGCGCCGAGGGCGGCCTCGAGCACGAGCAGGCCCTGCTCGACGACCTCGGTGCCGATGCCGTCCCCGGCGACGACGGCGAGGTCCAGGGTGCGCGTGCTGTCCGACATGCTCGTCACCCTACGACCGTCCTGCCTGTCGGACCGACGCTTTCCACCACGTGGACAGCGACGCCCTGACCGGCACCGTCAGTCGACGGCGGGCGCCGGACCGTCCGTCGGGTACACCACCTCGAACCGCTCCAGCACGACGTCCCCGGCCACCTCGCCGCTCACGCCGCCGTTCAGCGCACGCCACCGGTCGACGACGTCGTCCGCCGCGCTGCCCAGCTCCGCACCGGCGTGCGCCGCCGTGACGTCGGCCGCCGCGACCACCTGCACGTCCGTCACCCGCACGAGCGCGCGCGGCCGCCGCTCCCCGTCGAGGACGATCCCCACGTCCCCCACCTCCGGCAGGTCGTCGAACGCCGTCCGGGGTCCTGACGTCGCCGTCTTGCGCCCGGCGAGCACCGCCTCGACCTCGGCGTCCGCCTCCGCCGCCGTGACGCCGAACGCCCACGCCGGCGGGACGACCACGTCGTCGGACTGGTCGCCCACGATCACGCCCAGCCGTCCGAAGCCCAGGTGGCCCTGCGCGGCCTGCCAGAACGCCAGCAGCCCCTCGTCGTCCTGCACGTCCGCACGCTCGCGCGCCGTCGTCCGCGGCTCGTCCATCGGTCCTCCTCGGCTCGGGTCGCGGCCATCCTGCCCCGCCCCCACCGGACCGGCGACCGGAGCAGGGACGGCGACGGGCCGCCACGCAGGTGCGTGACGGCCCGTGGCCGAGGGAGGTACGGAGGTCAGCGCGCCGCCGAACCCTCCTGGTAGTCGGTGTCCGAGGGCTTCACCCACGCGAACAGCTGGCGCAGCTCGCGGCCGACCGGCTCGATCGGGTGGTTCTGGCCCTTCTCGCGCAGCGCCTGGAACTCCGGGGCGCCCGCGTCCTGGTCGGCGATGAAGCGGCGCGCGAACTCGCCGTTCTGGATGTCGCCGAGGACGGCCTTCATGTTCTCCTTCACGTCGGGCGTGATGACCCGGGGGCCGGAGACGTAGTCGCCGTACTCGGCCGTGTCGGAGACGGACCAGCGCTGCTTGGTGATGCCGCCCTCGAAGATGAGGTCGACGATGAGCTTGAGCTCGTGCAGCACCTCGAAGTAGGCGACCTCGGGCTGGTAGCCCGCCTCGGTCAGCGTCTCGAAGCCGTACTGGATGAGCTGCGACACGCCGCCGCAGAGGACGGCCTGCTCGCCGAAGAGGTCGGTCTCGGTCTCCTCGGTGAACGTCGTCTTGATGCCGGCGGCACGCAGGCCGCCGATCGCCTTGGCGTAGGAGAGCGCGAGCTCCCACGCCGAGCCCGACGCGTCCTGCTCGACCGCGACGATGACCGGCACGCCGCGCCCGTCCGCGTACTCGCGGCGGACGAGGTGACCCGGGCCCTTCGGGGCGACCATGAGCACGTCGTGGTTCGCCGCGGGCTTGATGTAGCCGAAGCGGATGTTGAAGCCGTGGCCGAAGACGAGCGCGGCGCCGTCCTTGAGGTTCGGCTCGATCTCGTCGCGGTAGACGATGCGCTGCACCTGGTCCGGCGCGAGGATCACGACGACGTCGGCGCCGCGCACCGCGTCGGCGACCGTGGCGACCGTGAGGCCCTCGTTCTCGGCCTTCTCGCGGGACGCGGAGCCCTCGCGCAGGCCGACGGTGACGTCGACGCCGGAGTCGCGCAGGTTGAGGGAGTGCGCATGCCCCTGGCTGCCGTAGCCGATGACGGCGACCTTCTTCTGCTGGATGACCGACAGGTCGGCGTCGTCGTCGTAGAACAGCTCAGCCACGGTGGATCTCCTCGATGTGTGGTGCGTAGGGGTGCTGGGGGACGGACGGAGGTCAGGCGGACCGGCTCACGCGCTCCAGCGCGCGGTCGGTGATGGACCGCGGTCCGCGGCCGATGGCGACCGTGCCGGACTGCACGATCTCACGGATGCCGAACGGCTCCAGGGCCGCGAGCAGGGCGTCGAGCTTGCCCGGGCTGCCCGTCGCCTCGACGACGACCGTGTCGGGCACGACGTCGACGACGTGCGCGCGGAACAGCTGCACGACCTCGAGCACGTGCGTGCGCTGCGCGACGTCGGCCTTGACCTTCACGAGCAGCAGCTCGCGCTGGACGGACGCGGCATCCTCGAGCTCGACGATCTTGATGACGTTGATGAGCTTGTTGAGCTGCTTCGTCACCTGCTCGAGCGGCAGGGCGTCGACGTCGACGACGACGGTGATGCGGCTGATCTCGTCGTGCTCGGTCGGGCCGACCGCGAGCGAGTGGATGTTGAACGAGCGCCGGGCGAACAGGCCGGCGACGCGTGTGAGCACGCCCGGCTTGTTCTCGACGAGGACGGACAGGGTGTGGCGGGTCATCGCTGCGTTCCTCTCAGTCCTCGCGGTCCCACGCCGGGCTGATGCCCCGGGCGTACTGGATGTCGTCGTTGCTCACGCCGGCGGCGACCATCGGCCACACCATGGAGTCGCGCGACACGGTGAAGTCCACGACCACCGGACGGTCGTCGATCTCGAGCGCGCGCTTGATGGTGGCGTCCACGTCGGCGGTCGTCTCGCAGCGCAGGCCGACCGCGCCGTAGGCGTCGGCGAGCTTGACGAAGTCGGGCACCCGCACCGTGCCGTGGCCCGTGTGCAGGTCGGTGTTGGAGTAGCGCGACTCGTAGAACAGGGTCTGCCACTGGCGGACCATGCCGAGCGAGCTGTTGTTCACCACCGCGACCTTGATCGGGATCTCGTTGATCGTGCAGGTGGCCAGCTCCTGGTTGGTCATCTGGAAGCAGCCGTCGCCGTCGATCGCCCACACGACCCGGTCGGGGTCGCCGACCTTCGCGCCCATGGCCGCCGGCACGGCGAAGCCCATCGTCCCGAGGCCGCCCGAGTTGATCCACGAGTTCGGGCGCTCGTACCGGATGAACTGCGCCGCCCACATCTGGTGCTGCCCCACACCGGACGCGTAGATGGCCTCCGGGCCCGTGATCTCGCCGATGCGGCGGATCACGTGCTGCGGCGCGAGGTGCCCGTCGGTCGGCTCGTCGTAGCCGAGCGGGAACGTCTCGCGCCACGCGTCGAGCTGACGCCACCAGGCCTCGAGGTCCGGCCTGCCCTGCTGGGCGTGCTCGCGCTCGAGCTCGGGCAGCAGGTCGGCGAGGACCTCGCGCAGGTCGCCGACGATCGGCACGTCGGCACGCTTGTTCTTGCCGATCTCGGCCGGGTCGATGTCGGCGTGCACGACGGTCGCGTTCGGCGCGAAGCTCGACAGCTTGCCGGTCACGCGGTCGTCGAACCGCGCACCCAGAGCGACGACGAGGTCCGCCTTCTGCAGCGCCGCGACGGCCGCCACCGTGCCGTGCATGCCCGGCATGCCGAGGTGCTGCGGGTGGCTGTCGGGCAGGGCGCCGCGCGCCATGAGCGTCGTCACCGCGGGCGCCCCGGACAGGTCGGTCAGCCGGCGCAGCAGCTCGGACGCCCGGGCACGGATCACGCCGCCGCCCACGTACAGGACCGGCCGGCGCGCGGTCGCGAGCAGGCGCGCGGCCTCGCGGACCTGCTTGGCGTGCGGCTTGGTCACCGGGTGGTAGCCCGGCAGCTGCACGTCCTGCGGCCAGCTGAACGTCGTCTCGCTCTGCATCGCCGACTTCGCGATGTCGACGAGCACCGGGCCGGGGCGGCCCGAGGACGCGATGTGGAACGCCTCCGCGATGGTGCGCGGGATGTCGTCCGGGTCGGTGACGAGGTAGTTGTGCTTGGTGATCGGCAGCGTGATGCCGACGATGTCGGCCTCCTGGAACGCGTCCGTCCCGATGAGCGGCGCGCCGACCTGCCCCGTGATCGCGACCATCGGCACCGAGTCCATGTTGGCGTCGGCGATGGCGGTGACGAGATTGGTGGCGCCCGGGCCGGACGTCGCCATGGTCACGCCGACCTTGCCCGAGGCGTACGCGTAGCCGGCCGCGGCGTGGCCACCGCCCTGCTCGTGCCGCACGAGGATGTGCCGCACCCGGGTCGAGTCCATGAGCGGGTCGTACGTCGGCAGGATCGCGCCGCCGGGGATGCCGAAGACGGTGTCGACGCCGACCTCCTCGAGCGACCGGACGATCGACTGGGCGCCCGTGACCTTCTCGGGGCCGATGCGGCGGGTGTCCGCGTCGGCCGGGCGCACGGTCGCGTCGCCGGCGGGCCGGACGGGGCGGACCGGCGTGCGCGGCGGTGCGGGGTGAGGACCCTGGACCATCGTCGTCTCCTGGTGCTGCTCGGTGCTGTCGGTCGTGCGGCGTGCGCACATCCGGTGCGATCCCCGGCGCTCAGGCACGCCGGGCACGAAAAAGCCCCTCGACCCGGGCACCGGGATGGACGAGGGGCGAGCGCGCGCGGACGAGACCTGGCGGTGTCGGCCTCAGCCGGCGCGCTCAGGAAGTACTACGAGGATCGTCTGCACGGCCGTGACACTACGCCCGTGACGCGTGCGTGTCACCTCGCTCCCTCGCGGTCTCACATCGTGGTTCACGGACCACGTGCTGGGACGGTCGGGCCCCGCGCTCACTCCGTGAGCGGCACCGTCACCAGCGCCTGCAGCTCGGCGCGCAGCGCGCCGACCATGTCGGTACCGGCCCGGTCGTACAGGAACTGCACCTGCAGGCCGTCCATGAGCGCCACGACGCGCCGTGCTGCGTCCGCCGGGTCGACGCCGGGACGCAGCACCCCCGCGGCCTGCGCGCCGCGCAGCGCGTCGCCGACGAAGGCGAGCACCGTGCGGTAGCGGTCGCGGAACCAGACGTGCGCGGGGTGGTCCGGCGCGGTGGCCTCGGCGGAGAGGATGCAGAACAGCTCCACGATCGTGGGACGGCGCACGTTGGCCTCGACCACCCGCACGAGCGAGCCCAGCGCGGCGACGGGGTCGCCGGCGGCGTCCGCGGCGGCCCGGTCCTCCTCGTCGCGCTGCTCGAGCACCGCGAGCAGGAGAGCCTCCTTGGTCCGGAAGTGGTGCAGCAGCGCCGTGTGCGACAGGCCGACGCGCGCCGCCACCTCGCGCAGCGACGCCGAGCGGTAGCCGACCTCGCCGTACAGCTCGGTGGCGGCGGCCGTGATCTCGCGGCGGCGCGCGCGCCCCTTCGCGTAGCCACCGCCGGCGGTCCGGCGACGGACGGGGCCGGCGACCCCGGTGTCGGGGCGGGCTCCGGTCATGGGACGCACCCTAGCCGCCGGAAACCGACCGACCGGTCGGTGATGGGGATCACAGGGACAGAAACTTACCGATCGGTCGGGTTTCGTGTCACCGTGGGTGCCGGTCGCGGCCGACGGAGGCCGCCGGACACAGGAGTCCCCATGACGCACCTCGCCCCCGCGGAGCAGCCCCTCCCGCTGGACGGCACGCCACCGCTGCCCGCACCGGTGCGCACGCCCTCCCGCCGCCTCGTCCCCGCCTACGTGGGCGGCTTCCTCGCGTTCAACGTCGCGCTGCTCACGCCGGTCGTCAGCACGCTCGCCCTCCGGGTCAACGCCCTCACCACCGCGGACGAGCGCGCGGGGGCGCTCGGGCTCGTCACCGGCATCGGCGCCTTCTTCGCGTTCGTCGCGAACCCGCTGGCCGGCGCGCTGTCGGACCGCACGACATCCCGCTTCGGGCGCCGTCGGCCCTGGATCGTGCTCGGCGTGCTCGTCGGCGCGGCCGGCCTCATGACGATCGCGCTCGCCCCCTCGATCGCCGTGGTCGCCATCGGCTGGGCGCTCACGCAGGCCGCGTTCAACTGCACGCAGGCCGCGGTGCAGGCCGTGCTGCCCGACCAGGTCGAGGAGCGGCTGCGCGGTCGCGTCTCCGGCTGGCTCGGCATCGCGCAGAACGCCGCCCCGCTGGTCGGCGTCGCGCTGGCGTACGCGTTCACGGCCGCCGGCGCCTCCCCCGTCCTCATGTTCGTCGTGCCGACCGCGATCGGCGTCGCCGGGATGCTCTGGCTCGCCGCCGTGCTCCGCGACCCGGTCCTCGACGGCAGCACGCTGCCGCCGTTCCGGCTCGGCGCGTTCCTCCGCGCGTTCTGGCTCGACCCGCGCCGGCACCCCGACTTCGCGTGGGCGTTCACCGGCCGGTTCCTGCTGCTGCTGGCGCTCGCGGCGTACAACGCGTTCCAGGTCTTCTACCTGCTCGACCGGTTCGGCTTCGACGAGGCGACGGCGCTGTCCTGGCAGCTGCGCCTCATGGTCGTCAGCGCGGTCGCGCTCGTGGTCGCCGCGGCCGTCGGCGGCGCGGTCTCTGACCGCACGGGCCGCCGCAAGGTCTTCGTCGTCGCCGCCACCGTGCTCGCGGCCGCCGCGCTCGTCGTCTTCGCCGTCGCCCAGGAGCCCACGACGCTCTACCTCGCGACCGCGCTCTTCGGCGCCGGCAGCGGGCTCTACTTCGCCGTCGACCTCGCGCTCGTCACCGACGTGCTGCCGAACCGCGAGACCGAGGCCGCCAAGAACATGGGCGTCTTCAACATCGCCAACGCCCTCCCCCAGTCGCTCGCGCCGGCGCTCGCGCCGCTGCTGCTCGGCATCGGCGGCGGCGGCAACTACGCCGCGCTGTTCCTCACCGGCGCCGCCGTGGCCGTCGTCGGCGCGGCCAGCACGCTCCTCATCCGCGGGGCACGCTGATGCCCGGCACCCCCGCCCGTCCGCACCCGACCACCTCCGGAGGCCCTCGCATGCCCGACACCACCGCCGCCCCGGGCGGCACGCCGCTCGACGTCCCCGCCCTGCTCGCGCAGCTCACGCTCGAGGAGAAGGTCGACCTGCTCGACGGCTCCGACTTCTGGCGGACGCAGCCGGTCGAGCGGCTCGGCATCGGCAAGGTGATGCTGTCCGACGGCCCGCACGGCCTGCGCGCGCAGCACGAGGAGGGCGACCACCTCGGCGGGCTCGAGGCCGCGCCCGCCGTCGCGTTCCCGCCCGCGGCCGCGACCGCGTCCTCGTGGGACGTCGACCTGCTGCGCCGCGTCGGCCGCGCGCTCGCCGAGGAGGCGCGGGCCCTCGGCGTGTCCGTCGTGCTCGGCCCGGGCGTCAACATGAAGCGGTCGCCGCTGTGCGGGCGCAACTTCGAGTACTTCTCCGAGGACCCGTACCTTGCGGGCCACCTCGCCTCCGCGCTGGTCGACGGCGTGCAGGAGCACGGCGTCGGGACGTCGCTCAAGCACTTCGCGGCGAACAACCAGGAGACCGACCGCATGTCCGTGTCCGCCGAGGTCGACGAGCGCACGCTGCGCGAGATCTACCTGCCGGCGTTCGAGACCGTCGTGACGCGCTCGCAGCCGTGGACGGTCATGTGCTCCTACAACCGCATCAACGGCGTCTTCGCCTCGCAGGACCCGTGGCTGCTCACGCGCGTGCTGCGCGACGAGTGGGGCTTCGAGGGCCTCGTGGTGTCCGACTGGGGCGCGGTGTACGACCGCGACGAGGCGGTCGCCGCGGGCCTCGACCTCGAGATGCCGTCGTCGGGCGGCGTCGGCGCGGCCGCGGTGCGGCGCGCGCTGGAGGCGGGCACGCTCACCGAGGCGGAGGTCGACGTGGCCGTCACGCGCGTGCTCGAGCTCGTCGCACGCTCGCAGGACGCGCTCGCGCCCGGGCAGACGTACGACGAGGACGCGCACCACGCGCTGGCGCGCGAGGCCGCGGGTGACTCCGTGGTGCTGCTGAAGAACGACGGCGGCATCCTGCCGCTCGACCCGGCCGACACCGGCGCCGTCGCGGTCGTCGGCGCGTTCGCCGCCACCCCGCGGCTCGGCGGCGGCGGGTCGTCGCAGGTCACGCCCACCCGCGTCGACGACGCCGTGACCGCGCTGCGGCTGGCGCTCGGCGAGCGCGAGGTGCGGTTCGCGCCCGGCTTCGCGCTGGCCGACGACGCGCCCGCCGACGAGGTGGCGCGCCTGGCGGCCGAGGCCGTCGAGGCGGCCCGCGGCGCCGCGGTCGCCGTGGTGTTCCTCGGGCTGCCCGACGCGTGGGAGTCGGAGGGCTACGACCGCGACCACATGCACCTGCCGCCGCAGCAGGTGGCGGTGCTCGAGTCCGTCGCCGCCGTCGCCGAGGGCGTCGTCGTCGTGCTCACCAACGGGTCCGTCGTCGAGGTCGAGCCGTGGCAGGGGCACGCGGACGCGGTGCTCGAGACCTGGCTGCTCGGCCAGGCCGGCGGCGGCGCGGTCGCGGACGTGCTCGTCGGCGCCGTGAACCCGTCGGGCCGGCTCGCCGAGACGCTCCCCGTCGCGCTCGAGGACAACCCGGCGCTCGGCAACTTCCCCGGCGAGGCCGGCGTCGTCCGCTACGGCGAGGGCCTGCTCATCGGCTACCGCTGGTACGACGCGCACGCGCTCGACGTCGCCTACCCGTTCGGGCACGGCCTGTCGTACACGACGTTCGCGCACGACGACCTCGACGTGCAGGTGCTCGACGACGGCGCACAGCCGCGCGTGCGCGTCGCGGTCACCGTGACCAACACGGGCGACCGCGCCGGCAAGGAGGTCGTGCAGGTCTACGTCGCGGACGAGGAGGCCTCGGTGTTCCGGCCCGAGCAAGAGCTCAAGGGCTTCGCGAAGGTGGCGCTCGAGGCGGGCGCGTCCGCACGCGTGGAGATCGAGCTCGACGCCCGCGCGTTCGCGTTCTGGCACCCGGTGCTGCGGCGCTGGGTGGTCGAGCCCGGCACGTTCACGGTGCTCGAGGGCGCGTCGTCCCGCGACCTGCGGCAGCGTGCGTCGGTGGAGCTGGCGGGCGAGGACGTCGCGCTGCCCGTCGACGCCGACTCGACGGCGGAGCAGTGGCTGGCGCACCCCGTGCTCGGCGACCGCCTGCGCCAGGCGGTCGAGGGCACCCCGACGGCGCACATGCTGTTCGCGCCGGACACGGGCCAGATGATGCGCGCCATCCCGATGCGCCGCCTGGCCCGCTTCCCCGGCTCGCCGGTGGACGAGGAGTGGCTGGAGAAGGCCGCCGCGGCGGTCTGACCCCTTCCCGGCGCCGACGGCCGGCGG
>NZ_JBHUZW010000126.1:0-11197 GCF_042667215.1 Cellulomonas sp. NPDC057328
GCCTCCCCGCGAGGGGCGGCCGGGCGCTCGTCCGTCGGCCCGCGGGCCGGGGCGGTGCGTCAGAGGTAGCGCAGCGGGTCGAACTCCTCGAGCGGGATGATCCGCAGGCGCGGCAGCTGCACGTTGAACGCCGCGACGTCCGCCTCGAGATCGAACGTGCGCAGGCCGCGGGCGGTCAGCGTCGCGAGCTGCTGGCTCGTGAACTCCCGGAACGCCAGCAGGCCGACGTTCCGCCCGGCGTCGACGAGCTCCTCGACCTCGGGCGCGAAGTCGCCGTCGTGGCTGGCCAGCAGCACGTCGCCCTCGCGCGCGGCCAGCGCCTGCAGCGTGCGCTTGATGCCGATGTCGACGACCTTCTCGTACGACTCGCCGGCCAGGGGGATCGGCACGAAGCCGATGGCCGTCAGCGCCTGCACGAACGACATCGGCAGCGAGCCGTTCGAGGCGTTGAGGAAGAACAGCGCCTTCACCGGCTGGCCCCACGTCTGCTGCGCGAACGTCAGCACGCGCTCCCAGCGCGGTCGCTGCTCCGGCGTGGGGCGCCCGCCGAGGATCGAGGAGCCGAGGGTGGCGTCGATGTTCTCGCCGTCCACCAGCAGGTAGGTCGTGCCCGTGGGGGCCGCGTCGCTCATCGCCCCAGGCTAGACGCGCGCGGGCCGCGACGGCGCCGTCCGCCGGTGGCGTGGGTGACATGATGCGTCCTCGTCGAGGTGCGACGACGAGCGTGCGACGGGCGCACGGCCCGCGAGAGGTGAGCCGGTGATGGTGGAGGACGACCGGGACGGCCCCCTGGACGTCACTCCCGACCCCGGCGCGGTCCGGGCGTCGGCGGAGGCGTGGGAGGCGCTGTTCCGCGCGCAGGTGACGCTGCTGCGCCGGTTCGCGCGCGACGACGTGTGGGGCGGCCTGAGCATGCGTGAGTACGACGTGCTCTTCACGCTCGCGCGGGCGCCCGGCCGGGCCCTGCGCCTGCGGGAGCTCGCGGCGGGCAGCCTGCTCACCCAGCCGAGCCTGTCCCGCCTCGTCGAGCGGCTGGAGGAGACCGGCCTGGTGCGCCGCGGACCCGTCGAGGGCGACCGGCGCGGCACCGCGGTCCACCTCACCGACGCGGGCGCGGCCCGCCAGCGGGAGATCGGGCGCCGGCACGTGCGCTCGATCCACGCGCTCGTCGGCGGCGCGCTCGACGCCGACGAGCTCACGACGCTGCAGCACCTGTGCGACAAGCTCCGCCTCGCGCAGGCGGCCCTGCCGGACCCCGCGCCCGCCGGCGACCCGGCGGTCGACGCCGCCGCCGGCTGAACCGCGACGGGGACCTCCGACCCACGCCGGCCGCGACGTCGCGCCGGACGATGGTCGAGCGGGCGGACGCCCCGCGGCACGACGGCGGAGGAGGGGCGATGCGGATCCTGCTGGCGGTGGCCTCCCGGCACCACGGGACCTGGGAGATCGGCGCGGTGGTCGCGGACGTGCTGCGCGCGCACGGCCACGACATCGAGCAGCGGGCCCCCGAGGACGTCGACGACGTCGACGCCTACGACGCGGTCCTCCTCGGCTCCGCCGTGTACACGGCGCACTGGCTGCCCGCCGCGCGCGAGATGGCACGGCGGTGCGCCGACGGGCTCGCGGCACGCCCGGTCTGGCTGTTCTCCTCGGGCCTCGCGACGCAGCCCGCGAACGCGGCCAACTCGCCGCTCGAGATCCGCGCGCTCGTCGAGCGGGTCGGCGCGCGGGGGCACCGCAGCTTCCGCGGGCGGCTCGACCGGGCCGTCCTGTCGTTCGCCGAGCGCGCCGTCATCGCCGGCGGCCGCGCCCGCGAGGGGGACCACCGCGACATGGCCGCGGTGGCCGCGTGGGCGGGGGAGGTCGCCGAGGCGCTCGCAAGGGTCCCGGCCCCCGCACCGGCCCTGGCGCCGGCCGCCGACCGCGCGCCCCTCGCGGGCTGACGCGCCCTCGCGGCGCGGTCAGGAGGCGCGGAGCACGCCGCCGCGCAGGGAGCGCAGCTCGGCCGCGACCGCGGCCATCGCCGGCCGCTGGTCGGGCGCCGACCGGGTCATGGCCCGCAGCAGCCGGCGCCAGTCCGCGTCGAGGTCCTCCGGCACGTCGGGCACGCGGAGCAGCCGGGCGAGACCCGCCGTGAGCGGGTCCCCCGGGTACGCGCGCTCGCCCGTCAGGCACTCCAGCAGCAGCAGCCCGAGGGAGTACACGTCGCTCGCCGGGCCGACACGCTCGCCGAGGGCCTGCTCGGGGCTCTGGTAGCCGGCCGTGGCGCGGTCGTCCGTGCCGATCCGTCCGGCCTCGGTGCTGCCCTGCTCGGTCGCGGTCGCCGCGATGCCGAAGTCGGCGAGCACCACCGGCAGGGTCGGCGCGTCACGACGGCCGGTCGCCGCGCGCTCGTCGGCGACGAGCACGTTCGACGGCTTCACGTCGCGGTGCACGACGCCCGCGGCGTGCGCGTGCGCGAGGGCGTTCGCCAGCTGGCGGCCGACGTCGGCCGTGGTCGCCGGCTCGAGGGGGCCGTCCCCGAGCACGTGGCGGAGCGTGCGTCCCTCGACGAGCTCCATCACGAGGAAGGCGACGGGCCCGATCTCCGGCAGCACGTCGGCGCCCACGTCGAGGAGGGCGACGAGCGACGGGTGGGACAGGTCGGCCAGCACGCGCGCCTCGTGGGCGTAGCGCCGCACTTGCACCGGGCTCGCGCCGTCCAGGCGGAAGATCTTGACCGCCACCGGCCGGTCGAGCCGGCTGTCCCGCGCACGGAACACCTGTGCCGAGCCGCCCTGGCCGAGGGGGTCGCCGAGCACGTAGCGGTGCGCGAGCTCCGGCACCGCGTGCCGTCCGGTCCTGCTCACGGCTGCTCGACCGTCATCGAAGGCTCCGGGTCCGTCGGGTTCGTCGGTCCGGCGGCGCGGGAAGATCGCCGCCCCGCGAGCCGACGCTAGGGGTCGCGGCGCCCCGTCGCACCTCGGAGCACCCGGACGGGTGACGCGGCGGCGGCGGCCCCGCGCGCGCCGCCCGGCGCCCGTGCAGGTCACGGACACGGTGCCGACGGAAGGTGACGCGACGTCGCGACAACGTCACGTCCGCACCGGTGCCGCTCGGCGCGAGCGCCGTCGGGACGCGGTGCGATGATCGGGAGGTGCCCCCCGTGACGCCTCCCGTGACCGACCCGACCGCCGCCGTGCGGCCCGACGTCGACGGGCTCGCCCCGTACGACGCGGTGCTCCTCTTCTCGTTCGGCGGGCCGAACGGTCCCGACGACGTGCTGCCGTTCCTGCGCAACGTCACCGCCGGCAAGAACATCCCCGACGAGCGCCTCGCCGAGGTGGCCGAGCACTACCACCACTTCGGCGGCCGCAGCCCGATCAACGAGCAGAACCTCGCACTCCAGGCGGCGCTGCGCGCCGAGCTCGACCGGCGCGGGCTCACGACGCCGGTGCTGTGGGGCAACCGCAACTGGGAGCCGTACACGACGCAGGCGCTCGAGGAGGCGCGCGCCCTCGGCGCCCAGCGCGTGCTGGCGCTCGTGACGTCGGCGTACTCGTCCTACTCGGGGTGCCGGCAGTACCGCGAGAACCTCTGGGCGGCGCTCGAGGACCTCGGCACGCAGGACGCGGCCACCGAGGGCCGGGCCCCGCTCGCCGTCGACAAGGTGCGCTCGTACTTCAACCACCCCGGCTTCGTCGCCGCCAACGTCGACGCGGTCGTCGAGGCGTACGGGCGCCTGCAGGCCGAGCACCCGGACGCGCAGTGGCCGCGCCTCGTCTTCGTCACGCACTCCATCCCCGACACGATGGAGGAGGCGTCCGTCGTCGCCGGCGCGTCGTACGCCGAGCAGCACCTCGACGTGGCGCGCAGCGTCGTCGCGGCCGCCGCCGAGCGGCTCGGGCGCGCCGTCGAGTGGGACCTCGCGTACTGCTCGCGCTCCGGCCCGCCGAGCCAGCCGTGGCTCGAGCCCGACGTCAACGACCACCTCGAGGCGCTGCACGCCGCGGGGACGACGTCGGTCGTGCTGTCGCCCATCGGGTTCGTGTCCGACCACATGGAGGTCGCGTTCGACCTCGACACCGAGGCGCTGGAGACGGCGCAGGAGCTCGGCATGGCGGCCGTCCGCGCCGACTCGGTCGGCACGCGCGAGCCGTTCGTCCGCGGGCTCGTCGACCTGCTCCTCGAGCGGGCCGCCGTGCAGCGGTCGCTCGACGCGGGCGCGGAGCGACCGGCCGAGGCGACGGTCGGCGCCCTGCCGCCGTTCCGCTCGGTGTGCGTGCCGGGCTGCTGCCGCCAGCGCGCCGGCGTCGACTCCGGCATCCCCGCGGCCTGCTCGACCGACCCCTGGTCGTGAGCCCAGGCGGCGGTGCACCGCCGCCCGGCACCACGACGCCCCACGCCAGACCCGCACCGACGGACGAGGACACCCCGTGACCACGCACGCCCCCACCGACCACGACGCCCTCAACGCGACGATCCGCTACACGATGTGGTCGGTGTTCGCGACGCAGGGCGCGCTGCCCGCGGACGACGCGCAGCGGCGCGCGCTCGTCACCGACGCGCAGGACGCCGTCGGGCAGGACGCCGGGCTCGTCGTGCGCGGCTGGTACGACGTGGGCGGGCTGCGGGCCGACGCGGACCTCATGGTCTGGTGGCACGCCGAGACGGTCGAGCAGGTCCAGGCCGCGTACCGGCGGCTGCGTGCGAGCGCGCTCGGTGCGCACCTGCGCCCGGTGTGGTCCGTCGTCGGGCTGCACCGCCCCGCGGAGTTCAACCGTGCCCACGTGCCGGCGTTCCTCGCGGGCGAGCCCGCCGGGGACTACCTGTGCATCTACCCGTTCGTGCGGTCGTACGACTGGTACGTCCTGCCCGAGACGGACCGTCGGCGCATGCTCGTCGAGCACGGCCATGCGGCCCGCGACTACCCCGACGTGCGGGCCAACACCGTGTCGTCGTTCGCGCTCGGCGACTACGAGTGGCTGCTGGCGTTCGAGGCGGGCGAGCTGCACCGCATCGTCGACCTCATGCGCGAGCTGCGGAACACGGAGGCGCGGCTGCACGTGCGCGAGGAGGTGCCGTTCTACACGGGCCCCCGCGTGACGCTCGAGGAGTGGGCGGAGCGGCTGCCGCGCGCCTGACGGCAGCGCCCGCCCACCGGTCCGGCACCCGACCACGGCGCCCCACCACGGCGCGTCACCGGCGCCCGGGCGTCCGGGCCGGGCGCCGTCGCGCGGCCGGTGCCATCATCGGGGCATGCGCGACGACGAGCGGACGGACGGGCCGGCGGCCGACGACGTGGCCGAGGGTGCGACGGCGGAGGCGCCCGACGGCGTGGCGCCCGACGGCGTGGCCGACGGCGACGCGACGTGGCTGCACGGCACGTGGCGCGTCACCGAGGTGGACGGCGAGGCGCTCGAGGACGGCATCGAGGGACCGCCGTGGCTGACCTTCGAGGGCGACGGGCAGGTCTACGGCTACGCCGGCGTCAACCACGTCCGCGGGACGTGGCGGGTCACCGACGGCCGGCTCGACCTGGGACCCGTCGTGCAGACGATGATGGCCGGGCCGCCCGGGCCCACGGCCACCGAGCAGGCCGTCACGGCGGTGCTCGCCGACGGCGGAGCGGTCCGGGCGGACGGCGACGACGTCGAGGTGCGCACGCCCGCCGGCCGCGTGGCGCGGCTCGTGCGGTCCGCCGCGCCGGCCGAGCCCGAGCCCGACCCGCAGGACGGCCCGCACGTGCTCGGGTGACCGTGCCGCGGTCGGTTCACCGGGTGCGGCCGGCGCGACGGCGCAGGACCTCGGGGGCGCAGGACGCCGGCGGCGCGGGACGTCAGGGGTAGAGCCCGCGGATCTGGTGGGCCTCGGCCACCCGCTGCACGCCGATCGTCAGCGCGGCGTCCCGCAGCGTGATGCCCTCGGCGCGCGCGAGGGAGGCCACCGCGTCGTGGCTGGCGAGCATCTGCTGCTCGAGGCGCTCGTCGATCTCCTGCGCGGTCCACCAGTACGCCTGGTTCGCCTGCACCCACTCGAAGTAGCTGACGACGACGCCGCCCGCGTTCGCGAGGATGTCCGGCACCACGACGACGCCGCGCTCCGTGAGGACGCGGTCGCCCTCGCTCGTCGTCGGCCCGTTGGCGCCCTCGACCACCCAGCGCGCCTTGACCTGACCGGCCGTGTCACCGTCGAGGACCCCCTCGACCGCGGCCGGCACGAGCAGGTCCACGTCGAGCGTCAGCAGGCCGTGGTTGTCGATCGGGTCCGCGTCCGCGAAGCCGACGACCGTGCCCGTGCGCGCCACGTGCGCGAGGAGGGCCGGCAGGTCGAGCCCGTCGCCGCGGTGGACGCCGCCGTGCGCGTCGCTGACCGCGAGCACGCGGGCGCCCGCCTCGTGCAGCAGTCGCGCGGCGTGGGAGCCGACCTTGCCGAACCCCTGCACGGCGGCGGTGACCTCGCGCAGGTGCACGCCGTCCCGGGCCAGCGCCGCGCGCGCGGTGTGCACGACGCCCTGCGACGTCGCGGTCGCCCGCCCGAGCGACCCGCCGACCGCCAGCGGCTTGCCGGTCGTCACCGCGGGGATCGTGAAGCCCCGGTTGACCGAGTACGTGTCCATGACCCACGCCATGGTCTGCTCGTCGGTGCCGATGTCGGGCGCCATGATGTCCCGCTCCGGCCCGATGATCGGCATGATCTCGCTGGTGTACCGGCGCGTGACGCGCTCGAGCTCGGCGCGCGAGTGGGCGTGCGGGTCGATCGTCACGCCGCCCTTCGCGCCGCCGTACGGCACGTCGACGACGGCGCACTTCCAGGTCATCCACATCGCGAGCGCGCGGACCTCGTCGAGGTCGACGCCCGCCGCGTACCGCAGCCCGCCCTTGCCGGGGCCGCGGGAGATGTTGTGCTGCACGCGGTAGCCGGTGAAGACCTCGGTGCGGCCGTCGTCGCGCCGCAGCGGCACGGCCACGCGCATCTCGCGGCGCGGGGTGGCGAGCATGGCGTGCAGGCCGGCGTCGTAGCCGAGGATGTCGACGGCGCGGGCGAGCTGGCTCTGGGCGGTCGCGAGGGGGCTGGTGTCGACCGCGCCGGCGGGGCCGGGGTCGCGGTCGGTCGTCGGGCGTGCGGCCTCGGTGGGCACGGGGTCGGCGTGGTCGGCGGCGGGTCGCGCCGCGGCGTGCGAGGGCGTCGTCGCCCCGGGGGTGGAGGGGTGATCCATGTCACCTACCCTGGCACGCCCGTGCGGGCAGGGCAGGTCAGCAGACGCGGATGTCGGTGACCCACCGGGCGACGTTGCCGCCCAGGTGGCGGCTGTGCCGCGCGGGCACCAGCACGCACATGCCGGCCGACCCGTCGGAGAACACCGGCGCCACGAACATCGAGCGGTGCTGGCAGTTGTACACCCGGGCCGACCACGGCGACGGGGACGCCAGGTAGTACGAGGACAGGTACGAGCACCAGTCCTCCTCGTCCTCGATCGTGGCGAGGGGCTCGACGCCCTCGCCGGGCACGGGGAGCCCAGGGCGCGCGGGCGCGGCGGGCAGGCCCGCGCCGCGGTCGACCGGCACGGGGGCGACGGCCAGGGCCGGTGCCGCGACCACGGCGGTGAGGACACCCGCCAGCAGGCCGACCACGACCGCGGCGAGGGCGCTCGTGCCGGGGCGGCGGTGCGACACCGCGGCAGCGTGCCGCGGGGCGTCGTGCCGGGCGGCGTCGTGCCGGGCGGGGGAGGGGGTGCCGCGCACGGGGCTCCTCTCGTCGGCCCCGCGCGTGGACGTCGACGCGAGGTGTGGAGCGGCGCCGCACGTCGTCGGGCGGCGCCGGGCTCCACCTTCGCGAATCGGACGTCAGCCTGTCAAGCCACGGCACGACTCTGGTCACGCCTCGCGCCGACTGGGACGCGGGACCCGGCTGCGAGGCACGGTCCCGCGGTCGGGAGCGACGGTGCCGGTCCGTGGCGATACGTCGTCCCGACGGAGGTGCCTCCGCTCAGGAGGACTCCCGCACCACCAGCTCGGGGTCGAAGATGAGCGGGTCCTCGTGCGGCGCGCCGTGCAGCTGGTCGAGCAGGCGGGCGCCGGCGGCGCGGGCCATCGCGACGACCGGCTGGATCACGCTCGTCAGCGGCGGGTTGGTGGACGCCGCGACGCCCGAGTTGTCGTAGCCGACGACGGCGACGTCGCCGGGCACGTCACGGCCGAGCTCCGCGAGGACGCCCATGGCGCCGGCGGCCATGAGGTCGGACGCGATGAAGATGCCGTCGACGTCGGGGTGCCGCTCGAGCAGCTCGCGCGCGGCGCGTGCGCCGGACGTGATGGTGAAGTCGCCGTGCACGACGGCGGACTGGTCGAGGCCGGACGCGTCCATGGCGAGGCGCCACCCCGCGAGGCGGTCGATGCCGGCGGACATGTCCTGCGGGCCCGCGATGGTCCCGATGCGCCGGCGGCCCCGGTCGAGGAGGTGCTGGGTCGCGATGCGCCCGCCCTCGGTGTTGTCGGTGTCGACGTACTGGACGTCCTCGTCCGGCGCCGACAGCGGGCGCCCGACGAAGACGTTCGGCACCCGGGAGGCGAGGAGCGCGCGGTCGAGCTCGTCGTCGCGGTGGTGGGAGACCACGATCGCGCCGTCGACGTGCCCGTTGCGCAGGTAGCGGATGGTCCGCTCGCTCTCGCCCGGTCGGGCGATGACGAGGACGACCTGGATGTCCGAGTCGGCGAGCGAGGTGCTCAGCCCGTTGAGGGTGCCGGCGAAGAAGGGGTCCGAGAGGACGCGCTCGTCGGGCTCGGGCACCACGAGCGCGATGGAGTCGGTGCGCCGCGTGACGAGCGAGCGGGCCGCGCGGTTCGGGGTGTACCCGAGGTCCGCGACCGCGGCCTCGACGGCGGAGAGGGCCTCGGGCGACACCCGTAGGCCGCCGTTGATGGCACGGGAGGCGGTGGAGCGTGACACGCCGGCGCGCTCGGCCACCTGCTCCAGTGTCGGCGCGGCGGGGCGTACCTGCTCCGCGCGCGTCGGGACGTTCTCGACCACCGTTGGTCTCCTCCTGTGGCTGCTCCGTGGCAGCGTGGACGTGCTCCGGCCCTGTGCGCCCCCGCACACGCGAGGTTACCGCCGGGGACGACCACCGGGTCGGGCGCACGCGCGGCGCACGCCCGACCCGGTGGGGGAGTGGGTCAGCCCTTGACGGCGCCGGCCATGATGCCCGCGACCAGCTGCCGGCCTGCGGCGATGAACAGCAGGAGCAGCGGGATCGTGGAGAGCACGACGCCCGCCATGATCAGGGACATGTCCTTGAAGTAGGACGCCTGCAGCAGCTGCAGCGCCACGGGCAGCGTCGGGTTCGTGTTCCCCAGGACGATGAACGGCCAGAAGAAGTTCGTCCAGGACGCGACGAACGTGAAGAGCCCGAGCATGACCGCCGCCGGGCGGGCGGCGGGCAGCGCGATGCTCCAGAACGTGCGGATCATGCTGGCGCCGTCGACACGGGCCGCCTCGATCAGCTCGTAGGGGAGCGCGCTCTGCAGGTACTGCGTCATCCAGAACACGCCGAAGGCGGTGACGAGGCCCGGCACGATGACGGCGACCAGCTTGCCGATCCAGCCGAGCTCGGCCATCACGATGAACAGCGGGATGACGCCGAGCTGGGTCGGCACGGCCGTCGTCGCGATGACGAACAGCAGCAGGCCGTTGCGGCCCTTGAAGCGCAGCTTCGAGAAGGAGAACCCGGCGAGCGTGGAGAACAGCACCACGGACACGGAGGTCACCACGGCCACGACGACCGAGTTCCAGAGCGCCTTCCAGAAGTTGATGTCGGCGCTCAGGACCCGGCTGACGTTCTCGAAGAAGTTGCCCTGCGGGACCGGCGACGGGATCGGGTTCTGCGCGATGGTCTGCGCGTCCGAGCTCGCGAGCAGGAACGCGTAGTACAGCGGCAGGACCGAGACGACGATCGCGAGGCCCAGCAGCGTGTACGTGAGCCAGCCCGGACGGCGGTCCGAGCCGGCCCCTCGGGTCCGCTTGGCGTACCGGGCGGCGCTCGCGCCGGCGGTCTGCCGGACGAAGGGTGCGCTGGGGGCGCTCATCGCGTGACCTTCTTTCGTGCACGGGGGGCCGAGTCGGACGCGATGCGCCGGGTCAGCCAGAAGTTGAGCAGGCCGAACGCGAGGATGATGAGGAACAGCACCCACGCCACGGCGGCGGCTCGGCCGAAGCTCTTCTGGTTGCCGAAGGCCAGCTCGTAGATGTACATCGTCACGGTCATCCACTGACGGCCGGCGCCGCCCTGACCCTGCTGGTCGAACATGCGCGGCTCGTCGAAGATCTGCAGGCCACCGATCGTCGACGTGATGACGACGAAGATGATCGTCGGGCGGATCGACGGGATCGTGATCGAGAAGAACTGGCGCGCACGCGTCGCGCCGTCGATGACGGCGGCCTCGTAGAGGTCGCGCGGCACGGCCTGCATGGCCGCGAGCAGGATCAGCGTGTTGTAGCCGATCCAGCGGAAGTTGACCATCGTCGCGATGGCGACGTGGCTCGGGACGACCTCACCGTGCCAGCGGATGGGCTCGATGCCCACAAGGCCGAGGACAGCGTTCGCCAGGCCCGACTGGTCCGCGAAGATCTTGCCGAAGAGGAGGGACACGGCGACCGGGGCCACCACGTAGGGCACCAGCACGCCCATGCGCCAGAAGGTGCGCGCCCGCAGGTTCGCGTCCAGGAGCGCCGCCAGCACGATCGCCACCAGCAGCTGGGGGATCGTCGACAGCGCGAAGATGCTGAAGGTGTTGCGCAGGCCCTTCCAGAAGTTGGGCTCCTGGAAGACGAACGCGAAGTTGTCGAACCCGACGAACTCGCCCTTGCCGCCGAGCAGGTGCCAGTCGAAGACCGACACGTAGGCGGTGTACAGCAGGGGGAAGAGACCCGTCAGGGCGAACAGCAGGAAGAACGGCGAGATGTACAGGTAGGGCGAGACCTTGACGTCCCAGCGGCTGAGCTTCTGGCTGAAGCCGAGCCGGCGCGGCTCGCGCGGGGCGTCGGGCAGTCGGCGCTGGGTGCGCGGCTGCGTGGTGGTGGCCATGGCGGGGTCCTCCGGGAGATGGGGCTGACGCGTGCGGGGCCGGGGGGGTGGGGGGGACCCCCGCCCCCGGCCCGCGCGGCGGTAGACGGGAGGCGCGGGCCGTTTACATCAGGGTGTGAGTCTGGCCCCCGGGGGGCC
>NZ_JBHUZW010000127.1:0-11090 GCF_042667215.1 Cellulomonas sp. NPDC057328
GCGCACCGGGACGGGTCAGGACGCGCGGTCGACCGTGAGGTCGCGCGCGGCGGCGTACTGCGCCCGCACCTGCGGCTCGGCCGGGGCGCTGACGACCTCGGCGTCGGACGCCGCGGACCACGACGGCGCGGCCGGCGCGCCGGACAGGACCCAGGCCGCCTGGCGGGCGGCGCCGTCGGCGACGTACTCGCCCGGTGTGGGCACGTGCACGTCGAGGCCGAAGACGGTGGGCGCGAGGCGGCGGACCGCCTCGGACTGCGCGCCGCCGCCGATGAGGAACAGGCGCTCGACGGGCACGCCGACGTCCTTCAGGGCGTCGATGCCGTCCGCGAGGGAGCAGAGCATGCCCTCGACGGCGGCACGTGCCAGGTGGGCCGGCGTGGTGTTGCCGAGGCGCATGCCGTGCAGCGCGCCGGTGGCGTCGGGCTTGTTCGGCGTGCGCTCGCCCTCGAGGTAGGGGACGTGCACGAGCCCGTCGGCGCCGGCGGGCGCGGACAGCGCGAGCTCGGAGAGCCCGGCGTGGTCGACGCCGAGGATGCGCCGGGCGGCGTCGAGCACGCGCGAGGCGTTCAGGGTGCAGGCGAGCGGCAGGTAGGCGCCGGTCGCGTCGGCGAAGCCGGTGACGAGGCCGGAGCCGTCGGCCGTCGGCGCCGTCGCGACGGCCGACACGACGCCGGACGTCCCGATGGACACGGCCACGTCGCCGGGCTGGAGCCCGAGCGCGAGGGCGGCGCCCGCGTTGTCGCCGGCGCCGGGGCCGAGCAGCGCGCCGCTCGCGAGCGTGGGGCCGGTCTGGCGCGGGCCGAGCACGCGCGGGAGGCGCGGCGTCGCGCCGAACGCGCGCTCGAGCAGGTCGAGGCGGTAGTCCTCCGTGAACGGGGACCAGTAGCCGGTGCCCGACGCGTCGGACCGGTCGGTGACGAGGCCGTCCCAGCCGACGGCGGCGAGCCCGCCCGCGAGCTTCCAGGTCAGCCAGTCGTGGGGGAGCGCGACGGCGGCGACGCGCGCGGCGTTCTCCGGCTCCGCGTCGCGCAGCCAGCGCAGCTTCGTCACGGTGAGGGACGCGACGGGGACGGAGCCGATCGCGGACGCCCACGCCTGCGCACCCGCGGCGACGTCGCCGTCGCCGAGCTCGGTGACGAGGTCGCGCGCGGCACCGGCCGAGCGCGTGTCGTTCCACAGCAGCGCGTCGCGGACGACCTCGCCGTCCGCGTCGAGCGCGACCATGCCGTGCTGCTGCCCGCCGACGGCCACCGCGGCGACGTCGTCGAGGCCGCCGGCCTGCGCCACGGCCTCCTGCAGCGCGTCCCACCAGGCCGCGGGTGCGACCTCGGTGCCGTCGGGGTGCGACGCGCGGCCCTGCCGCACGAGCGCGCCGGTCTCCGCGTCGCGCACCACCACCTTGCACGACTGCGTGGACGAGTCCACACCTGCCACGAGCGTCATCGCCTGTGCTCCTTCAGCGAGCTGGCCCGCGGGCGTCGGCCGCGGGTCGGGTGTCCGGGCGGGGGAGGGGAGGGGCTGCCGCGTCGCCCGGACGGGACGCAGGGGCCGGGACGGCGGACGCCCGCCGGGCGCCCCGGTTCTCACCAGGGCGTCCCGGCGGGCGCGCCGGACGTGCGGTCGGTCAGCCGCGCGCGCCGAGCGCGTGCTCGAGCGCGAGCTGGTTGAGGCGCACGAAGCCGAAGCCGTGGGCGCCCACCTCGTCGGCGTCGAAGTCCTCGAACGCGGAGCGGTCGGCGAGCAGGTCCGCGATCGTCTCGCCCTCGGAGAGCGTCGGCTCGGCGAGGGAGAAGACGCCGGCGGCCTCGAGGGCCTCCTGGACCTCGGGGTCGGCGCGGAACGCCTGCGCGCGCTCCTTGAGCAGGATGTACGTGGACATGTTCGCCGCCGCCGAGTCCCACACGCCCTGGAAGTCCTCGGTGCGCGAGGGCTTGTAGTCGAAGTGGATCGGCCCCTCGTAGCGGGGGCCGCCGCTCGGGAAGCCGTTCTCGAGCAGGTCGACCGTGGCGAACGCCGAGAACAGGTCGCCGTGGCCGAACACGAGGTCCTGGTCGTACTTGATGGACCGCTGGCCGTTGAGGTCGATGTGGAAGAGCTTGCCCTGCCACAGCGCCTGCGCGATGCCGGTGGTGAAGTTCAGGCCGGCCATCTGCTCGTGCCCGACCTCGGGGTTGAGGCCGACGATGTCGCCGTTCTCCAGCGTGGAGATGAGGCCGAGCGCGTGCCCGATCGTCGGCAGGAGGATGTCGCCGCGGGGCTCGTTCGGCTTGGGCTCGAGCGCGATGCGCAGGCCGTAGCCCTTCTCCTTGATGTACGCGGCGACGGTGTCGATGCCCTCGGCGTAGCGGTCGTGCGCGGCCTTGAGGTCCTTGGCCGAGTCGTACTCGGCGCCCTCGCGGCCGCCCCACATGACGAACGTGTCGGCGCCGAGGTCGGCGGCCAGGTCGACGTTGCGCAGGATCTTGCGCAGGCCGAAGCGGCGCACGCGGCGGTCGTTCGACGTGAAGCCGCCGTCCTTGAAGACCGGGTGGCTGAACGTGTTGGTGGTGACCATCTCGACCGTGATGCCGGTCTCGGCCAGGGCGCCCTTGAAGCGCTCGAGGATCTTGTCGCGCTCGGCGTCCGAGGAGCCGAACGGCACGACGTCGTCGTCGTGGAAGGTCACGTGCGCGGCGCCGAGCTCGGCGAGCTTGTGGACCGACTCGACCGGGTCGAGCCACGGCCGCGTGTTGGAGCCGAACTGGTCCTGGGCGTTCCATCCGACGGTCCAGAGACCGAAGGAGAACTTGTCTTCCGGGGTGGGCTTGCGAACCATGGCACATCTCCACGTCGAGCGGGCGGGGGCGCCGGGCAGGACCGCCCGACGGATTTGTTCTCGGCATGAATTTATCCACGGATCTCGGCTAGGGTCAACCCATGGCCGCGGCACACGACGACGTCGACGCCGGCCCCCGCACGCGCAACGGCCGCGCCGCCGAGCGCGTGCCGGACCCCGTCCGCGCGCGCCGGCAGGAGCACCTGCGCGAGCACAACCTCTCGGTCGCGCTCGGGTGCGTCGTCGACGCCACCGCGCCCCCGTCCCGCGCGCAGATCGCCGCCGCGACCGGGCTCGCGCGCGGCACGGTCACCGGCCTCGTGGACGTCCTCATCGAGGCCGGGCTCGTGCGCGAGCTCGACCCGGTGGCGGCGCCGCGCGCCGGCCGCCCCGCCGTGCCGCTCGTGCCCGTGCCGGGCCGCATCGCCGGCGTCGGCATGGAGGTCAACGTCGACTACCTGGGCGTGCGCGCCGTCGACCTCGCGGGCGGCGTCGTCGTCGAGCGTGTCGAGCAGGACGACCTGCGCGGCGCCGACGCGGGCGAGGTGCTCGACCGGCTGTCGGCCCTCGCGGGGCCCGTGCTCGCGGGGCTGCAGGCCGACGGCGTCCGCGTCGCCGGCACCGCGCTCGCCCTGCCGGGCCTCGTCGACCGCGTCACCGGCCCGCTGCGCGTCGCGCCGAACCTCGGCTGGCGGGACGTCGACGTCGTCGCGCGGCTCGCCGCCGACCCCGTGCTCGCGTCGTTCCCGCCGCGCCTCGCGAACGAGGCCAACCTGGCCGCCCGCGCCGAGGCGCACGCCCGCCGCGGCGCGGGCGCGCCGTCGTTCCTGTACGTGTCCGGCGAGGTCGGCGTCGGCGGCGCGCTCGTGCTGGACGGCGAGATCTTCCTCGGCCGGCACGGCTGGAGCGGCGAGATCGGCCACGTCGTCGTCGACGGGTCCGCGCCCGGCGGGCCGGCGACGCTGGAGCGCCTCGCCGGGCAGGACGCCATCGCCGCGGCCGCGGGACTGCCCGCGGGCAGCCGGTTCGCCGAGCTGCTCGCCGCGGTGGGCGCCGACGACCCGACGGCGGTCGCGGCCGTGCACGACGCCGCCCGGTGGCTCGGCCTGGCGCTGGCCACGGTCGCGAACGTCGTCGACGTCGGCGCCGTCGTGCTGGGCGGCACGTTCGGGCAGCTGTACCCGCACGTCGAGGGGGCCGTGCGCGACGCCCTCGACGCGCACGTCATCTTCGCGCCGTGGTCCTCGCTCGAGGTGTCGCGCGCACGCGCCGGCGCCTACCCCGCGATGACCGGCGGCGCCCTCGCGGTCCTCCGCCAGGTCGTCGCGGAGCCGTCCCTCTGGCTCACCCCGTCCTGACCGCCGGCCCCCACCCGCCGACATCCACCCACGGGCCCCACCCGCCGGCCCACCCCCACCCACCCACCGACCCGCACCGCCCGCCGAGGTCGCCGGTCCGGTGGCGAGGTCGCCTGCCCGCACCGCCGACCTCGCCACCGAGCAGGCGACCTCGCGAGGGTCCGAGGGAGGTGGCCGGTGCGGCGGCGGCGTCGGACCGCGAGCGGGGGATACCGACGGGTCGTCCCGCCGGTGCGCGTGGACGTGCGGGGGCGGGGGTGGGCGCGCGTCCGTAGGGTCTGCCCCGTGGACGACCTCACGACGCTGCCCGAGCCCGCGACCGACGCCGAGACCCTCGCGCACGGCACCGTCCCCCTGTGGGTCGGCACGTACCCGCACGCGGGCATCGGCACGCCGTCGGGGCTCGGCGAGGGCCTCTGGTGCGTCGACCTCGACCCGGCCACGGGCCTGCTCGACCGGCCGCGGCTCGTCGTCGAGGCGCCCGCGCCGTCGTTCGTCGCCGCCCACCCGTCGGGCCGGGTCGTGTACGCGGTGGCGGAGGACGACCCGGGCACGGTGACGGCGTTCGCGGTCGGCGACGACGGCGGGCTGACCGCGGCGGCCACCGTCGCGGTGGGCGGCGCGCACCCGTGCCACCTGCTCGTCGCCGACGACGCCCTGTACGCGGCCTGCTACTCCGACGGCGTCCTCGCGGTGCTGCCCCTGGCGCCGGACGGCACGTTCGCCCCCGAGGTGCTCGCCGCCGGCGCGCCCGCGCAGACGTTCGGCCACACCGGCTCGGGCCCCGTCACCGACCGGCAGGAGGGCTCGCATGCGCACTTCGTCGCGCTGACGCCGGACGGCCGTCACGTCGTCGTCTCCGACCTGGGCACCGACGAGCTGCGCCGGTACGTGCGCGCGGCCGACGGCACGCTCACCGCGGACGGCGTCGCCGCGACCCTCTCGCCCGGCACGGGCCCCCGGCACGTGGCGTTCGCGCCCGACGCCCGGCACCTGTACGTCGTCGGCGAGCTCGACGCGGCGGTGCACGTGCTCGACTGGGACGCCGCGTCGGCGTCGGGCACCCCGATCGCCTCGGTGCCCGCCGTCGCGCCCGGGCGCGCGGGCGACGCGACGCCCTCGCCGTCGCACGTCCTGCTCGAGGGCGACCGCCTCGTGCTGGGCGTGCGCGGCGTCGACGTCGTGACGACCTACCCGGTCGCCGCCGACGGCGCCCTCGGCGCCCCGGTGTCGGTGCCGCTCGGCGGCCGCACGCCGCGGCACCTCGACGTCGTCGCCGACTGGACCGTCGTCGCGCTGCAGGAGTCGCACGCGGTCGTCGTCCTCGACCACGACGGCACGGAGGTCGGCCGGGCGGAGGTCCCGTCGCCGGCGTGCGTGGTCCGCGTCCGCTGACGGCACGCCCCGGTGGCCCCGCCCCGGCGCCACCGCACCCGGACGGCTGTCCGGTTCGTCGGTCGTGACCGAATCGTGACGAAAGCGTACTGACACGTCAGTAAGTCTTTGTGGTCGACTGCGGGAGTCGCGGGTGACGTGACCGGGCAGCGTGGCGCGGTCGCCGACGTCGCCGCGCGGCGCGGCCGGGCGGGGGGTCCGGTCGCCCACGGCCGTCACGAAGGAGTGACCCGGTGCCCGTACCGTCGTCGTCCCGTCCCGCCCGCCCGTCCGCCGTCCCGTCCGCCGGCCCGTCCGCTCAGCGCGCCCGCCGCACGGCCCGTCCGGCACCGCCCGGTGGACGCCCGCCGGGCGCGCCCCCGGCCCGGCTCACCGCGACCGCGGCGGCCCTCGCCCTCCTGGCGCCGCTCGCGCTCGTCGCGGCGGCCGCACCGGCGGCGGCCGCGCCCACCACCGATCTCGCCCGCGTCGGCACCGCCACGGCGGACCGCGCGCAGGACGACGTCGACGGGCGCTTCCCGGCCGACCTCGCGGTGGACGGCGACCCGGCCACGCGCTGGGCGAGCGGCAACGGGCCCGACGAGGACGTCGAGTTCACCGCCGCGTTCGCGGTCGACCTCGGCACCACCGCCGCGGTCGAGCGGGTGTCGCTCGCGTGGGAGGCCGCGTTCGCGGCCCGGTACGAGGTGCAGGTCGCGACCGGCGACCCGGCCGACCCGGCCGCGTGGACCACCGTGCACACGCAGGAGGCCGGCGACGGCGGCACGGACGAGATCGCCCTCGCCGAGCCGGTCGACGCCCGGCACGTGCGGGTGCAGATGCTCGAGCGCACGTCGTTCGACTGGGACCCCGCACGGCCGCACTGGTACGGCTACTCGCTGTTCGCCCTGGAGGTGTACGGCACGCCCGCGCAGCCCGTCGCGGCGCTCGGCCGCACGGCCGTCACGGTGCCGGCGGGCGGCACGGCGAGCGTCCCGGTGCTGCTCAACGCGCCGGCGGCGGACGAGGTCTCGGTGCGCGTGCGCTCGACCGGCGGCACGGCCGCGGCGGGCACGGACTACACGGCCGTCGACGAGCGCGTGACGTTCGCGCCCGGCGAGACCAGCGCGACGGTGGACGTCGCGACGGTCGACCGCGGCCCGCTCGCGCCCGTGGGCACGGTCGGGCTGACGCTCGACGAGCCGTCCGACGGCCTCGTCCTCGGCGGCCGCACGGCCGCGACCGTGACGATCACGCCGCACGGCAGCCTGCCGGACGTCGGCGCGACGAGCGTCCTGGAGGACTTCACGGGCGGCGTGCCCGGCGCCTACCTCGCGTGGGGCAGCCGCCCCGAGGTCACACCCGCGCTCACCACGGCGTCCGGCGCGCGCGCGGGTGCGGCCGACGACGCGGTGCTCGTCGCGACCGTCGGCGGCGAGCCCGGCGACGGCGACTGGTTCGGCTTCACGCACGACCTGCAGGCGACCGACTGGTCCGCCCACGACGGCTTCACGTTCTGGTTCCTCGGCACGGGCGGCGGCGGCACGCTGCGCTACGAGCTCAAGAGCGGCGGGCAGCTCTTCGAGACGTCCGTCGTCGACGACGCCGAGGGCTGGCGCCGCGTGTCGGTGCCGTTCGCGTCGCTGCGGCTCAAGGGCGACCCGGCGTCCGACGCGCGCTTCGACCCGACCGGCGCGACCGGCTGGGCGATCACGCTCACCGACCTCGGGGCGGGGGAGTGGCGGTTCGACGACCTCGCGCTGTACGACCGGCTGACGATCCTCGAGGACGTCGAGGGCGACGTCCCGATCGCCGAGCCGGGCAGCCAGGTCGGCCTGTTCACGTGGGGCTCGGACGGCGCGCAGGTGTCGCTCGAGGTGCAGGAGCAGGACCGCGAGGGCGCACCCGCCGGCAACCACGTCCTCGGCGGCGAGTACCTCATCCCCGGCGGCGGCTGGGGCGGGTTCTCGCAGAACCTCGCCGCGCCGCAGGACTGGAGCTCCTACGAGGGCATCCGCCTGCTCTGGTACGCGTCGCAGGAGACGCGGCCCGCGTCGCCGACGGCCGGCGCCGACATCAAGGTCGAGCTCAAGGACGGCGGCCCGGACGGCGAGCACTCCGAGGTCTGGGCGGCGACGTTCCGGGACACGTGGTCGCCCGACGGCAGCCGGTGGAACCTGGTCGAGATCCCGTTCTCGGCCTTCACGCTCTCCGGCTACCAGCCCGGTGACGAGGCCACGCGCAACGGCGTGCTCGACCTGACGTCGTCGTGGGGCTACGCGATCACGTTCGTGCCCGGCGTGGCCGAGCCCGAGGGCTGGGCGCTGGACGACGTCGGCCTGTACGGCGCGGCGGTCCCGCCGGCGACGGCGCAGGTCGTCGCCGACCCGGGCGTCGTGCTCGTCGACCCGGGCGACACGGCCGAGGTCACGCTGCGCCTGACGACGACCGACGGCGCCCCGCTGCCCGCGGACGTCACGGTCACGTGGGAGGACGTCCCCGGCACGGCCGTGCGCGGCACGCACTACACCGCGCCGACGGGGTCCGCGACGTTCGCCGCGGGCACCGCGTCCGGCACCACGGCGACCGTCGAGGTCACCACGCTCGCGACGGCCGCTCAGGACGACGCGCGCTCCTTCGCGCTGCGCCTCGCCGCGGACGGCGCGGCGGTCGGGGACGACGTGCGCGTCGTGCTCAACGCGGTCGGCGCGCCCTACCTGGACGCGTCGCGGCCGACGGCCGAGCGCGTCGAGGACCTCCTGGACCGCATGACGCTCGCCGAGAAGGTCGGCCAGATGACGCAGGCCGAGCGGCTCGGTCTGCGCTCGCCGACCCAGATCGCCGAGCTGGGCCTCGGGTCCGTGCTCTCCGGCGGCGGCTCCGTGCCGCGGCCCAACACGGCGGCCGGCTGGGCCGACATGGTCGACGGGTTCCAGCGCGAGGCCCTGAGCACCCGCCTGCAGATCCCGCTCGTGTACGGCGTCGACGCCGTGCACGGCCACAACAACGTCGTCGGGGCGACGATCTTCCCGCACAACCAGGGCCTGGGCGCGACGCGCGACCGCGACCTCGTCGAGGCGGCCGCGCGCGCCACCGCCGTGGAGGTGCGGGCGACCGGCGTGCCGTGGACGTTCGCGCCGTGCCTGTGCGTCACGCGCGACGAGCGGTGGGGCCGGTCGTACGAGGCGTTCGGCGAGGACCCCGCGCTCGTGGCGGCCATGGCGGCACCGGCGGTCGAGGGCCTGCAGGGCACCGACCCGGCGGACATGTCGGGGCCGGAACGCGTGCTCGCGACCGCGAAGCACTGGGTCGGGGACGGCGGCACGCAGTACGAGCCGTCGCAGGCCGGGTCGGGCTACCCGATCGACCAGGGCGTCACGCACGTCGCGGACCTCGAGGAGCTGCGGCGCGTCCACGTCGACCCGTACCTGCCGGCCCTCGCGGCGGGCGTCGGCTCGATCATGCCGTCGTACTCGGCCGTCGCGGTCGCGGGCGGCGAGCCGCTGCGCATGCACGAGCACCGCGAGCTCAACACCGACCTGCTGAAGGGCGAGCTCGGCTTCGACGGCTTCCTCATCAGCGACTGGGAGGGCATCGACAAGCTCCCGGGCGGCACGTACCGCGAGAAGGCGGTGCGCGCGGTGAACGCGGGGCTCGACATGGCCATGGCGCCGTACAACTTCGCGACGTTCGTCGAGGCGCTCACGGGCGCCGTGCAGGACGGCGACGTCGAGCAGGCGCGCGTGGACGACGCGGTCCGCCGGATCCTCGGGCAGAAGTTCGCGCTCGGGCTGTTCGACGAGCCGTTCGCGGACCGGTCGCGGGCCGACGCGGTCGGCGGCGCCGAGCACCGGGCGATCGCCCGCGAGGCGGTCGCGGAGTCGCAGGTGCTGCTCAAGGACGCGGGCGGCGTGCTGCCGCTGGCCCGGGACGCGCACCTGTACGTCGCGGGCTCGAACGCCGACGACCTGGGCCACCAGTCCGGCGGCTGGACGATCCAGTGGCAGGGCGCCTCGGGCGACATCACCGAGGGCACCACGGTGCTCGAGGGCATCCGCGCGGCCGCGCCGGGCGCCACGGTGACGCACTCGCCCGACGCCTCGGCGCCGCTCGACGGGGCCGACGTGGGCGTCGTCGTGGTGGGCGAGCCGCCGTACGCGGAGGGCGTCGGCGACGTCGGCAACAACGGGCGGAGCCTGGAGCTGCCGGCGGCGGACCGCGCGGCGATCGAGCGGGTCTGCGGCGCGGTCGAGTGCGTCGTGCTCGTCGTCGCCGGGCGCCCGCAGCTGGTCACCGACCAGCTCGAGGGGATCGACGCGCTCGTCGCGTCCTGGCTCCCGGGCACCGAGGGCGCCGGCGTGGCCGACGTCCTGTTCGGCGACCGGCCGTTCACGGGCCGGCTGCCGGTCTCGTGGCCGGCGTCCGCGGACCAGGTGCCCGTGAACGTGGGCGACGAGGAGTACGACCCGCTGTTCGCGTACGGCTGGGGCCTGC
The DNA here is from genome assembly GCF_042667215.1 of Cellulomonas sp. NPDC057328. NCBI lineage: Bacteria > Bacillati > Actinomycetota > Actinomycetes > Micrococcales > Cellulomonadaceae > Cellulomonas > Cellulomonas sp. NPDC057328. Next base: position 10,045 of record NZ_JBHUZW010000127.1, read on the forward strand.
GCACCGACGCGCCGCGCGCGCGGCTGGTGGCGACGCTCGACCGGCTGCCGGCCGGCGAGGGCCGCGACGCCGTGCAGGCGGTGCTCGACGCCCCGGTGTGGGACGGCGACGCGCTCGCCCCGGACGCGCTCGGCACGGCGGTCCCGCTGCTGGCGACCGCGGCCGACGCGCTCGGCGGCACGGACCGCGACGTCACCCCGGCCGCCGACGCGGTCGTCTCGGTGGTGCGGGACCTCGCGCAGGCGGCCGTCGTCGCCGGCACCGCGCCGGCCGACGCCGACGCCCGCACGGCCGACGCGGAGCACGCGCTCCTCGCGGGCCGCCCCGGCGAGGCCCTCGAGGCGCTCGCCGCGGTGGCGGGCGTGCCGACGACGGCTCCCGTCGGGTCGACGACGAGGCTGCGCCTGTCGGCGTGGGCGACGACGTTCGGCCGCGCCGTGACGGCCGACGTCACGGTCCGCGCGGACGGCGCCCCGGCACCCACCGGCCAGGTCGAGCTCCGGGTCGACGGCGAGCCGGTCGGCACCGCGACGCTGCGCCCGGCCGGCGACGGGCGGTCCACGGCCCGCACGACGCTGCCGGCCGACCTCGCGGTCGGCACGCACGACGTGGTCGCCGTCTTCGCGGGCACGGCGGAGACGGACCCGCCGGTGCGCGGCAGCGAGTCGGCCGGCGCGCGGCTGACGGTCGTGCGGGCGCTGCCGCAGGTGCGCACGGACGGGACCGACTGGACCGTCCGGGCGCGCGACGCCAAGCAGGTGCAGGTGCAGGTCCGCGGGGTCGCGGGGGTGACGCCCACCGGGGCCGTGGACGTGTGGGTCAACGGCCGCACGGCGGGGACGGCGACGCTCGACGCCGCCGGCCGCGCGGTGGTCGACCTGCCGCGCTCCACGCGCACGTCGCTCGTCGTCGTGACCTACCGCGGCGACGGCACGTACCTGCCCTGGGTGTCCGCACCGCGGGTGCTCCTGGTGCGCTGACGCCGGACGAACCGGTCCGCACCGGGGCAGCCCGGGCCGGCGGCGGCCGTCGCCACGTGCGACGGC
>NZ_JBHUZW010000128.1:0-10913 GCF_042667215.1 Cellulomonas sp. NPDC057328
TCGCGCACCCGCGCGGCGGCCGGTGCCGCGCACCCGGCCGCACCGGGTAGGATCGTCAGGTTGCCTCGGCGAGGGACGACGGACGGTCGGACGGGAGCTCCTGCTCCGGGACGGCCCCCGGCTCCGTGATCGACTGGGTGGACGCCTCCGCGTGCCGCCCGTCCTGCGTCCCGCGTCGAGGCCACCGGGCCCCGTGCCCGCATCCCGGCCGGTCCACCGGCCCCGAGTCCGCCCGCATCCCGCGCGCCCGCCCTCCCCGGCACGGCGCGCCACGTCCCCCCCCGAGGAGTCGCAGTGTCCGACGTCAAGCTCGCCGCCACCACCCGCACGGAGTTCGGCAAGGGCGCCGCCCGCCGCCTGCGCCGCGCCCACCAGGTCCCCGCCGTCCTCTACGGGCACGGCACGCAGCCGCAGCACGTCGCCCTCCCCGGCCACGAGACGATGCTCGCGCTCAAGCACACCAACGCGCTGTTCGAGATCGACCTCGAGGGCGAGACGGTCCTCACGATCGTCAAGGACGTCCAGCGCGACGTCGTCCGCCAGGTCATCGAGCACGTCGACCTCCTCATCGTCCGCCGCGGCGAGATGGTCTCCGTCGACGTCCCCGTCGTCGTGACGGGCGAGTCGGCCCCCGGCACCATCCACGTCGTCGAGACGCAGACGCTGTCGCTCGAGGCCGACGCGACGAAGCTGCCGTCCGAGGTGGAGGTCTCCATCGAGGGCCTCGCGGCCGGCACCTCCGTCACCGCGGGCGACGTCGTCCTGCCCGAGGGCTCGACGCTGATGAGCGACGCCGACCAGGTCGTCGTCGCGGTCTCGGAGCCGCAGGCCTCGGCGGCCGACGTCGCCGACGAGCAGGCCGTCGCCGACCTCGCCGCGCAGCAGTCCGCGGCCTCGGGCGCCGACGCCTGACCCGGACCGCCACCGCCCGACGCCCGGTACCGTCCCACGGTGCCGGGCGTCGGCGCGTCCGGACCTGACCGGGCCGGGTCGCCGCAGCGCCCTGCTCGCCGCACCGCACCCGCCGCACCCCGCCCGCCGCACCCCGCCCCCACGGAGGACCCCATGACCGACGGACCCTGGCTCGTCGTCGGCCTCGGCAACCCCGGCGACCGCTACGCCGGCAACCGCCACAACGTCGGCCAGATGGTGCTCGACGAGCTGGCGACGCGCGCCCGCGCGACCTTCGGCGGGCGGGTCGGGTCGCTGGGCCGCCGCCCGCAGGCGACCGCCGTCGAGGTGCGGCTCGGCACCGGCCCGGGCGGCGTGCCCGGCCCGCGCGTCCTGCTCGCCAAGCCCACGACGTACATGAACGAGTCCGGCGGCCCCGTCGCAGGCCTGGCGCGCTACCTCGACGTGCCGCCCGACCGCGTGGTGCTCGTGCACGACGAGCTCGACATCCCGTTCGCCGACGTGCGCCTCAAGAAGGGCGGCGGCGAGGGCGGCCACAACGGCCTGCGCGACACCACCAAGGCGCTCGGCACGAAGGACTACGTGCGCGTGCGCGTCGGCGTCGGGCGTCCGCCGGGGCGCATGGACCCGGCCGACTTCGTGCTGCGGGACTTCAGCGCGGCCGAGCGCAAGGACCTGCCGTGGCTCGTCGACCGCGCCGCCGACGCCGTGGAGGCGGTGGTCCTCGAGGGGCTCGAGGCCGCGCAGCAGCGGTTCCACACGAAGGTCTGACCGGCCTCAGCCGGCGGCGGCCCGATCTCAGCCGGCGGCCGCCTCCCTGCGTCCCCGGCGCGCGCGCCGCGCGACCGCCAGCGCGCGGGGCACCACGTCGCGCACCTGCTGGCGGCGCCGCTCGACGGCGTGCCGCCGGGCCATGCCCGCGAGCAGCGCGACGCCGTCGTCCTCGGAGTCGACGAGGCCGCGCTCCGCCCAGAACGCGGCGAGGACGCGCCGGGCCGGCGCGTCGAGCCGCGGCACGGCGTTGCGGTGCACGGCGAGCAGGGGGAGCGCGTGCGACGCGACGGTCGCCACCGTCTCGCGCACGCCGTCGACCGTCGCCCCGCGCGGCCAGATCGTCGCGCTGGGCTCGTCCGTGAGCTCCATGACGCGGTCGAGGGTGCCGTCGCGGCGCACCACCCAGCCGGCGTAGAGGAAGAACTCCGTCAGGTCGTCCGCCACGAACGCGTGCGCGAACGGGCGTCCCGCGCGCTGCTCGACGTCCTGCAGGAGCGCCCGCACCACCTCGGTGTCGAGCACGAAGGGCGTCACGGTGGACGCGAACCGGTCGACGTGCGCCTCGGGGTCGATGCCGAGGTGCGTCAGCACGTGCCCGAACGCCGGCCGCAGCGGGTGCGTGCGGTACCCGTAGCCGCGCACGCGCGCGCGGCCGTCCGCGGTGACGAACGCGTGGGGCGCCGGGCGTGCGACGAGGTGGTTCTTCGCGTCGAGGACGACGTAGTGGGGCGTGCGCACCGACCGCGCGACGGCGAGCTTGAGCGCCTGCTGGCGGCGCCACCCCGACGTGCGGGGCAGCGGGCAGACGTCGGCGGGCCGCAGGACGCGGACCCGGGGGGCGTGCGCGCCGTAGGCCGCCAGGAGGGCGGTGCGGTCCGCCGCGCGCAGGCCGCGCGCGGTGTTGTCGAGCACCACGACGTCGGCCGCGTCGGCCGGCGGGAGGTGCCGGGCGAGGGACCGCGCCTGCAGGTGCAGCAGCGGGACCTCCGCCTCGAAGACGGGTGTCACCCAGGTCAGTGCCACGCGGCGCTCCTCCCCCTCGTCGGCAGGCGGAGCATATCGGGCGGAACGGACGACGCGGGGCGCCGGACCGGGTGGTCCGACGCCCCGCGCCGCGTGGTGGTGCCGTGCGTGGTGGTGCCGTGCGTCAGATGTTCGTGCGCTTCACGGCGACACCGTCGGGGTAGACGTTGCTGCGCAGGTCGAGCGTGTACGCCGTGGGGACGCGGACCGAGCAGTTCTTGTACTGCGTGTTGCGGCCGAACGTGTTGTTCGCGATGGTGACGCCGGTCGGGGCGCCGATCTTCGCGTCCTTGACGTTGATCGTGCACGCGCCGCCGTCGATGAAGTTGCCGGTGACGCTGAGCTTCGAGACCGCGCCGGCGTCCTGCGTCAGCATGAGCGCGGCGTTGTGCGAACCCTCGATCGTGTTGTCGCGGATCGTGACGTTCGCGCCCTTCTGGAGCTGGATCGAGTCGTCGTGGCTCGGCTTGCCGCCCCAGTTCGGGTCCTGCTCGTAGTGCGCGTTGCGGTGCAGCCACGACTTCTCGATGAGCACGTTGCTGCCGTGGATGTGCACCGGGTCGATGACGTCCGCGATCTCGACGCGGCGCAGGGTGAAGTTCCAGCCCTTGACGCCGTCCTGGTTCGCCGACTTCGTCTGCGGGATGAGGGTGGAGTCCTCGATGGTCACGGAGTACGCGTCGCCCTGGACCCGGACGAGGTCCGCGGCCTGCGGCGTCTTCGTGCCGCGGATGTAGGAGTTGCGGATGGTGACGTTCGCGGCCTTGACCGTGACGTAGCCGCGGATGTCCCAGCCGTCGATGACGGTGTTCGCCTGGGTGATCACGAGGTTGCCCTCGTGCACCTTGCTGAACGACCTGCCGGCCGGCATGCCGGTGGTGTCGGCGTTCGGGCGGCCGGTGGCCGCGACCGTCTTCTCGGCGGGGGCGGCGACGGTGACCTTGCGCGTGGTCGTGGCGGTCGCGCCGTCGTCGTCCGTCACGGTCAGCTGCACGGTGTACGTGCCGGCGGCCGTGAACGTGTGCCGCGCGGTGCGGCCGGTGGCGGTCGTGCCGTCGCCGAACGACCACGCGTAGGAGGCGACCTGGCCGTCGGCGTCGGCCGAGGTGCCGGCGTCGACCGACGCGGTGAGGCCGTCGACCGCGGGCGCCGGGAAGGCGGCGGTGGGCGCCACGTTCGGAGCCGTCACCGTGACGGGGCGGGTCGTCGTGGCGGTCGCGCCCTCGTCGTCCGTGACGGTGAGGCTCACCGTGTAGGTGCCGGCCGCGGCGTAGGTGTGCTCCGCCGTGCGGCCGGTCGCCTTGGTGCCGTCGCCGAAGCTCCAGGCCCACGCCGTCACGGCGCCGTCGGCGTCGGTCGAGCGCGAGCCGTCGACGCGGGCGACGAGGCTCTTGCGGGCGGTGGAGGCGTCCAGCGCGGCGACGGGGGCGGTGTTCGGCACCGCGACGGGGTTCGCCGTGGTGACGCGCAGGTCGTCGAAGCCGAAGGTGACGGGCGCGTTCGTGACGTTGCCCGCGAGGTAGGCGCTGACGCCCACGTGGCCGGGCGCCTGCAGGGCCGGGGTGCTGCTCGTGGCGGAGACGGTCCAGTCGGCGGGCTCGGCCTGGCCGGCGCGCCACGCCTTGGCACGCAGCGTCGTCGGGGCGGTGCCGGACGCCTGGACGCGCACCGCGATGCGCTCGCCGGCGGCGAACGTGCCCGGGAGGGCGACGGCGGGCAGGACGGTGCCGGCGTCGACGAGGGCGACGGTGGCGGTGCCGTCGGCGAGGAGGCGCACCTTGGCGGCGTACTCCTGGCCGCCGACGCGGCGGGCCGTGACGCCGAGGTGCGCACCGGAGCCGGTCATCGCGGAGCCCGCGGCCACCGTCAGGGACACGTCGCTGTCGGTGGAGGCGACGGTGCCGAGCCACGACTGGATGGTCGAGCCGGCACGGGGGACGACGAGGTTCCCGACGCCGCCGGAGACGGCGTAGCTGGCCGCCGAGCCGTTGTGGGCCCAGGCGCCACCGTTCTCGGCGGAGCCCCAGCTGCCGGCCGTGGTGCGCGAGAAGGCGTCGGCAGCGAGGACGGGCCACTCCTGCCGGGGGGCGGCGGAGGCGACGGTGGGCGACAGGGCGACGACCACGCCGGCCGTGACGGCGGCGGCAGCGACGGCCCGGACGGGACCGCGCGTGCTGCGGAAGGACGAGTGCATGCGAGATGACTCCGATTTCAAGGAAAGGGTGTGTGGCCGGGGTCACAAATGCGCGCACGGGCCCTGTGACGCATTTCCCCGGAGGGGCCTGGCCAGCCGATCGGCTGCGGCGATGACTCGATCCTACGAAGCATTCACTCGTACGTGAAGAGGCCGATCAGTGCCCGATTTGTGCGAAATCAGCGGTCTGGACCCGTACGAACCCGGATAAGTACGCCAAGACCGGGCTAGGTGATTTCACTATCGGTGATACGTATCACCGATTTTCACCCGACGCCCGTGATGGCGCGGTTCGGTGGCTTCCGGGGTATTCACGGCGCTTGACCTGCGGAATCGCGTTCGACCGATCGGGTGACGGCTGCGCCGCGGCGTCGGGGCGCGCCGCGGGGCTGCTCGCGGGCGTCTGGGACGTACTACCCAGGCGCCGGCGCGCCCCTGGCTCGCGGGAGGCGGCAGCGCATGGACGGACAGGGTGAGAACGGGAGACACAGGGTGAAATCGGACGGAACATGATGAAGCGGGCAGGTGGCGCTCCTACCCTTCGGAAGACCGCTGAGGCGACCACGCATCGATCCACCGGGGGGAGGACCTGTGACGCTGACCGCAGACCGCGGCGAGATCTCGTCGCACGACGGGTCGGAGCGCCGAGCGCCGGCACTCGGACCACGCCGGTCGTGGGCCTCGACCGAGCCGTTCGAGCGGCGCCGCACGCCGTTCAACGACGACGTGGCCGCACGGGAGCGGGCCTGGCGCACCGTCGGGCTGCGCCACGCGCTCGTGGCGGCCGCCTTCGACGGCGCGACGGCGCTCGCCGCGTCGGCGGCCGTGCTGGGCGACGGCGTGAGCGGGCGGGAGCGGGCGCTCGTCCCCGTGCTCGCGGCCGTCGTGTTCGTGGCGCTCGTCGCCGCGTTCGGCGGGTACCGGCGCGGTGTGCTGGGCGACGGCCCCGGCGAGTTCCAGGCGGTGCTGCGGGCGTCCGGCGCCGCGGCGGTGCTCGCCATGGCGGTCGCGTTCGCGTTCGGCGTCGCGGTGCCGCGTCCCGCGGTGCTCGTGGGGCTGCCGCTGCTGGCGCTGACCGCCTGCACCGCGCGCTACGCGCTGCGCCGGCACCTGCACCGGCGGCGCCGCGACGGCGTGGGCATGCGCAGCACGATCGTCGTCGGGGACGTCGCGTCCGTGCGCCGGGTCGTCGAGGACCTCTCCGCCACGCCGCACCACGGCTTCCGCGTGGACGGGGTGTGCCTGCCGTCGGTGCAGGACGCCGAGATGGTCGCGGGCGTCCCGGTGGTCGGCGGCGTCGCCGACGTCGTGCAGGTGGCGGCGGACCTCGCGGGGGAGGTCGTGATCGTCGCCGGCTCCTGCCTGAGCGGGGAGGCGCTGCGCCGCCTGTCCTGGGCCCTCGGGCGCGCCGGCGCGGACCTCGTCGTCGCCCCGGGCATCGTCGAGGTCTCCGGTCCGCGCCTGTCGGTGCGCCCCACGGTGGGCCTGTCGCTGCTCGAGGTGGAGGTCGACCCGCCGCGCCGTCGCATGGTCGCCAAGACCGTCCTCGACGTGACGCTGGCCGCGCTGCTCGGCGTCGCCGTGCTGCCGGTCGTGCTGCTGGCCGCGGCGGCCGTCGCCCTGACGTCGCCGGGGCACCCCTTCTTCCGGCAGACGCGCATCGGCATCGACGGCCGGCCCTTCACCATCTGGAAGCTGCGGACCATGCACACCGACGCGGAGGAGCGGCTCCTCGCCCTGCGCGACGCGGACGAGGGGGCCGGCGTGCTCTTCAAGATGCGCGCGGACCCGCGCGTGACACCCGTCGGGCGCGTGCTGCGCCGGTTCTCGGTCGACGAGCTGCCGCAGCTCTGGAACGTGGTGCGCGGCGACATGTCGCTCGTCGGCCCGCGGCCGCCGCTCGCCCGCGAGGTGGACGCCTACGAGGACGAGGTGCACCGGCGCCTCGCGGTGAAGCCGGGCCTGACGGGGCTCTGGCAGGTGAGCGGCCGCTCCGACCTCGCGTGGGACGAGGCGGTGCGACTCGACCTGCGCTACGCGGACAACTGGTCGGTGGCGATGGACCTCATGATCCTGTGGAAGACCGGCCGTGCGGTGCTGCGAGGCGCAGGTGCGTACTGAGGCGGGGGCGCGCGCGGACGGCGCGCTGCGGGTCGCGATGGTCGGCACGCGCGGCGTGCCGGCGCGGTACGGGGGGTTCGAGACCGCCGTCGAGGAGGTCGGGCGCCGCCTCGCCGAGCGCGGGCACGACGTCGTCGTCTACAGCCGCGAGCACGCGTCCGACGTCGGGGTGCGCGAGCACCTCGGCATGCGCCGGGTCGTGGTGCCGGCGGTCCGGCGGCGCTCGCTCGAGACGCTGAGCCACACGGCCCTGTCCGTCGGGCACCTCGTGGCCGCGGGGGGCACCGACGTGGCGTTCGTGTTCAACGCCGCCAACGCTCCGCTGCTGCCCGTGCTGCGGGCCGCGCGGGTGCCCGTCGCGACGCACGTCGACGGCCTCGAGTGGCAGCGCGCGAAGTGGGGACCGGCGGGTCAGCGCTACTACCGCCGTGCCGAGGAGATGGCGGTGCGGTGCTCGGACGCCCTCATCGCCGACGCGCCGGGTATCGCCGACTACTACACGGCCGAGTTCGGCGTGCCGACCACGCTCCTGGCCTACGGCGCGCCGATCCTCGAGGACGCCGGCACCGACCGGCTCGCCGAGCTCGACCTCGCGCCCGACGGGTACCACCTCGTGGTCGCCCGGTTCGAGCCCGAGAACCACGTCGACGTCCTCGTCGCGGGCTACGTCGCGAGCGGGGCGCGGCTGCCGCTGGTGGTCGTCGGCTCCGCGCCGTACGCCGACGTTTACACGGCTCGCGTGCGGGCCGCGGCGGGGGACGACCCCCGCGTGCGGCTCGTCGGCGGCGTGTGGGACGCGCAGCTGCTCGACCAGCTGTACGCGAACGCCCGCACCTACCTGCACGGGCACTCCGTCGGCGGCACCAACCCGTCGCTGCTGCGCGCGATCGGCGCGGGCACGGCCACGATCGCGTGGGCGGTGGCGTTCAACCGGGACGTGCTCGGGGACGACGGCGTGTACGTCGACGACGTCCCGGGCGTCGCCCGCGCGGTCGAGGCCGCCGAGCTGCACGCGGCGGTCACACGCGCGCGCGGCCACGTGCTGCAGGGCCGGGCGCGGGCGTACGACTGGGACGACGTGGCCGCGGGGTACGAGGCCCTCGCGCGGGACCTGCACGCGCGGCGCACGCCGGGGCCGCAGCGGGTGCGCCGCCGCCCGGCGACGGCGCAGCGCGCCGGGACGGCGGTGCACGTGCCGGCCGTGGCGGGCGTGCGGGACGAGCTGGGCGTGCGGGACGAGGTGGGCGTGCGGGACGAGGTGGCGGCGGACGTGCCCGTCGCCGCGGACGCCGGGGCCGCGGCGGCGCCGGCGGAGACGGTGACGGGGGCGCGGCGATGACGGGGACCACCACGACGGAGCCGGCCGGGACGGGGGCGTCCGGGACGGGGGCGGGTCCGGTCCGGGGCCCGGGCCGCGCGGGTCGTCGTCCGGAGCCGCGGGAGTCGCACCGCGAGGTGCTCGAGCGGCTGCGGTCCGCGCAGAAGCCGGCCGCCCGCAGCGCGCCCGCGTACTCGCGGTTCGTCAACCGGCGGCTCGGCCGGCACCTCGCCGCGTGGGCGTACCGCGCGGGGCTGACGCCGGACCAGGTGACGGGGCTGAGCGCGCTCGCCACGTTCACGGGCGTCGCGCTGCTGGCGGTGCTGCCGGCCGGGGCGGTGCAGGCGGTGGCCGTGACGGCGTGCCTGGTGCTCGGCTACGCGCTCGACTCGGCCGACGGGCAGGTCGCACGGCTCACGGGCACGGGCAGCAGCGCGGGGGAGTGGCTCGACCACGTGGTCGACGCCGTGAAGATCGTGACGCTGCCGGTGGCGCTGCTCGTCGGCATGCACGTGCACGGCTGGGCGGAGCCGGCGTGGGCCGTGGTGCCGCTGGTGCACGTCGTCGTCGGCTCCGTGCTGTTCTTCGCGATGATCCTCACCGAGCAGCTGCGGCGCGCGCACGGCGTGCGCAGCGCGGCCGCGACGGGAGGGCGTGCCCCGTGGCTGCGCTCCCTGCTGGTGGCCCCGACGGACTACGGCGTCCTGTGCCTGTCGTTCCTGCTCCTCGCCGTACCGGGTGCGTTCCTCCTCGTCTACGCCGTCCTCGTGGGGTGCACGGCCGCCTTCACGGCCGCCGCCGCGACGAAGTGGTACCAGGAGATGCGCACGCTGGCGATTGCGCCCGTGTGACGCACATCACAGCAGTGTCTCGGTCGCATCACGATCCGGCCGACGTCCCAGGTGAGCGCGCCGTGCCGGCGCCGCCCGTGGTCGCGCGTCCACGACTGACACGTGTGGGTGACGTTTGTCCGATGTTCACCCGTTCGGCAGGGGTGTCCTAGTGTCGCCTCCCGTATCCGGGGGCCAGCGGTCCCGCCGCCGACGGGGAGTACCGAGATGACGGCAACGCGCGCAGACCGGCGACACGAGGAGCGACGAGGGCGTCGACGACGCCGGGTGGTGGGGGCGGCCATGACGGCCCTCCTCGCCGCAGGCATGGCGACGGCACCGGCCGTGTTCCGGGACGCACCCGCCGAGGCGGCCACGACGTTCGTGGCGCTGGACGAGCGGGTGCTGACCAACCACGTCGTCGGCCCCGGCGGGACCCACACGCTGCGGCTCCCGGTGCCCGCCCGCGCCACGGGCGTGCGGCTGTCGGTGACGGGCCGGCTCGCGTGGCGCCCGACGAAGGTCTCGGTGTGCAGCGGAGACGGGACGACGCGGGCGTGCCTCGCGGAGCCGGCCATGACGACGCCGACGCGCGCCGCGCGCAACACGCACGTGCAGGTCGACCTGCGCGGCGCCGGCCGCGAGGTCACGCTGCACAGCTCGGCGGCCAGCGTCAGCCTGACCGTGCGCGTCGTCGGCTACGACGTCGAGGGCGCGACGCCCGCGCCGACGCGGAAGCCGACCGCGTCGCCGACCCCGACGCGGAAGCCGACGGCGACGCCGACCCCGACGCGGAAGCCGACGGCGTCGCCCACCCCGACCCCCACGCGGAAGCCGACGGCGTCGCCCGTCCCGACGCGGACCGCCACGCCCACGCCGACGCCCACGCCGAGCCGGGCGGCGGCCGGGCGCCCGCCCGCCGGCGTGCCCGGCCCCGACACGACCGGCGTGCCCGCAGGGACCCGGCTGACGGTGCACGAGGGCGACATGCGCATCACGACGCCCGGCACGGTGGTCGACGGGGTCGAGGTCCGCGGCATCGTCCGCGTGGAGGCGTCGAACGTGACGATCCGCCGCTCGGTCGTGAGCGGGCGCCCCGCCGACAGCAGCGTCGGCCTGGTCATGATGATCGGCGACGCCCGGAACCTGACGATCGAGGACTCCGAGCTCTACTCGAAGGACCGCTCGCCGCACGTCCGCGGCGTCATCGGGCAGAGCCTGACGATGACGCGGGTCGACGTGCACTCCGTCACCGACCAGCTCATGCTCACCGGCGGCGACGTGCTGGTGCAGGACTCGTGGCTGCACGACAACCTGCACTGGGAGAAGGACGCGAACTTCGGCGGCGGGCCGACGCACGACGACAACGTGCAGATTGCCGCCGGGTCGAACATCCGCCTGCTGCGCAACGTCCTCGAGGACACGCACAACGCGGCGATCATGGTCACGCAGGACCGCGGGGCGGTGCGGGACCTGCAGCTGGCCGGCAACCGGATCGGCGGCGGCGGGTGCTCCGTCAACCTCGCGGAGAAGTCGGTGGGTCCGCTGTCGGGCCTGGTCCTCACGGACAACGTCTTCGACCGCACGCAGGTGCACCGCGGCTGCGCGATCATCGCCGACGCCGGGACCATCCCGCTGCTCCAGCTGCGCGGCAACCGCTGGGCCGACGGGGCGGCGACGTCCGTGACGCTGCGCGGCAGCTGACCCACGGGGACGCCGCACGGCGGCCGACCCGCCGCCG
>NZ_JBHUZW010000129.1:0-10792 GCF_042667215.1 Cellulomonas sp. NPDC057328
ATCGTGCAGGGACCTGATGTCCGGTCCCTGCACGATCGCGGGTTCGACGTCGTGGGCGCCCGTCCGGAGGTCCGCACCCCGGCGCAATCCGCCGGATCGTGCCGCCGTCACGTGCACGACGTGTGCCGTGAGGTGGCGTAGCGCCCGGGACACCGCCGGGAAACGCCGCAGCAAAGGGCCCCTGCCAGGTTGGGCACCGTTCCGTTCCGCTCCGCGACCCGAGAGGAGGAAGAGTGACCCACTATCTGCTGCGGCGCATCGCCCAGGCCGCCGTGACGCTTCTCGTCGTCGTCACGGTGACGTTCGTGCTCGGCCGGCTGTCGGGCAGCCCGGGGGTGATCCTGCTGGGCGACAACGCGACGCCCGAGCAGATCGACGCGTTCGACGCCGCCCGGGGGTTCGACCGCCCGATCTGGGAGCAGTTCCTCGGCTACCTCGGCGGGGTCGCCGTGGGCGACTTCGGGGAGTCCTACCGGCAGACCGGGACGTCCTCCATGCAGCTCGCCCTCGAGCGGCTGCCGGCGTCGCTGACGCTCGGCGCCGTCGGTCTCGGGCTCGGCATCGTCCTCGCCGTCCTCGCGACGCTCGCGATCCAGGTCACCGGCAGCCGCACGCTCCGTGCGGTCTCGGTGGCGCTCGGCTCCTTGCGGGCGGCGGTCCCGGACTTCTTCTTCGGCCTCCTGCTCGTCCTGGTGTTCTCCATCGGCCTCGGCTGGCTGCCGTCCCTCGGCAACCAGCAGCCCGCGGCGATCGTGCTCCCCGCGGTCACCGTGGGCACGGGCGTCTACATCCTCTACACCCGGCTCCTCGACAACGCGATGAACGAGCAGCTCGGCATGGACTACGTGAAGACCGCGCTCGCCCGCGGGGACTCGCGGCTGCGGGTCACCGTCGCCGAGGTCCTGCCGAACGCGTTGCTGCCCGTGCTGACGGTTGCCGGCATCAACGTCGGCGCGGTCCTCGGCGGGATGCTCATCGTCGAGAACGTCTTCGCCTGGCCCGGCCTCGGCCAGCTGACCATGAACGCCGTCTACGGGCGCGACTTCCCGGTCGTGCAGGCCAGCATCCTCGTCGTCGCCGCCCTCTTCGTCGTGACGAACCTCGTCGTCGACCTGGTCTACATGCTGATCGACCCGAGAGTGAGGCTGTCGTGACGGTGCACGTCGACCGGGCCGTCGCGGTGGCGACCCGCCCGCCCGTACCGCGGCGCCGCCGGACCGCCGTCCGCGTCCCACCGCTTCAGCTGCTCGGGCTGGCGATGGTCCTGACCGTGACCGCGTTCGCCCTCCTGTACCCCCTGGTCCCGGCGTACGACCCGATGACGCAGGACGTCCTCCGCGCGAACATCCCGCCCGGCGCGGAGGCGGGGCACTGGCTCGGCACCGACGTCCTCGGCCGCGACCTCGCCTCCCGGCTGGCGCTCGCGAGCCGGGTCACCCTCGGCATCGCGGTCCTCGTCGTCGTGGCGACGGCGTTCATCGGCCTGGTCCTCGGCACGGTGTCCGGGTACGTCGGCGGCAAGGTCGACACCCTGATCATGGGTATCGCAGACATCCAGCTCGCGATCCCGGTGATCATGGTGGTGATCGCGCTCGCCGCGGCGGTCGGCGCGAACGTCGGCCTCATGGTGCTGGTGCTGGTCCTGACGCTGTGGGTCAACTACGCCCGCGTCGCCCGTGCGCTCACCCTCTCGCTGCGGGAGCGCGACTTCGTCATCTCCCCGCGCATCCAGGGCGCGAGCGGCTGGTGGGCGGTGCGCAAGCACGTCGTGCCGAACGTCGCGGTGCAGATGCTCGTCATCGCGACGGCGGAGCTCGGCGCGGTGATCCTCGCGACGTCGTCCTTCGACTACCTGGGCCTCGGCGTCCAGGCACCGACGCCCAGCTGGGGCTCGATGATCAGCGAGGGGCAGAAGTTCTTCCGCCAGGCCCCGTTCCTCTCCCTCGTCCCGGGCGCGACGATCGTCCTCGTCGTCGTCGGCGTGAATCTGGTCAGCCAGCGGTTCACGTCCGAGAACGCGCCCCGACCCGCTCGACGCCGTCGGAAGGAGCGTGGTGCCCGATGAGCACGACGATCACGCGCAGGCCCGAGGTCCTGCTCGAGGTGAAGGACCTGTCGGTCGGCTACCGCACCGAGGACGGCGAGCTCGTGACGCTCGTCGACCAGGTGAGCCTCACGGTCCACGAGAACGAGGTGCTCTGCGTCGTCGGGGAGTCCGGCTCGGGCAAGAGCGTGACGATGTCCGCGGTGCTCGGGCTGCTCCCGCCGGGGCTCGAGGTGCTCGGCGGCTCGATCGAGTACCGCGGGAACCCCTTGCTCGGGCTGAGCGAGCGGGAGATGCGCCGGCTGCGTGGCGCCGAGCTCGGCGTGGTCTTCCAGGACCCGCTGACGGCGCTCAACCCGGTCAAGCGCGTGGGCCGGCAGCTCGAGCGGGCGATCCGCGCGCACAACCGGACGATGTCCGCCCGGGACGTGCGGCGACGCGTCCTGGAGCTGCTCGAGGACGTCCGCATCCCGAACCCGGCGGAGATGGCGCGCGCCTACCCGCACCAGTGGTCGGGCGGCATGCGGCAGCGGGCCGCCATCGCGGGGGCCATCGCGAACCGGCCGCGTGTCCTCGTCGCCGACGAGCCGACGACGGCCCTCGACGTGACCGTCCAGGCGCAGGTCATGGACCTGCTCACCCGCGTGCGGGCGGAGAGCGGGGCGGCGCTCGTCCTCATCACGCACGACCTGGGGCTCGTCGCGGAGGTCGCCGACCGCATCTGCATCATGTACGCCGGACGTGTCGTCGAGGAGGCGAGCGTCTGGGACGTCTTCGACGCACCGGCGCACCCGTACACCGCAGGGCTCCTGGGCAGCCTCCTCACGACCACGCACGCCGAGGGCCGCGCCTACTCGATCCCCGGTTCGCCGCCGACACCCACGAGGAGGCCGCCGGGCTGCGCGTTCGCGGCACGCTGCGAGCTGCCGGCCCGCAGCACGGCCTGCACGGTCCTCGTGCCCGAGCTGCGACCGGCCCCGCACGGAGGCGCCGCGGCCTGCCACCACCTGGCCGAGGCGCGCACCTTCACCGAGGCGGTGGCGCACTGATGACCACCGACCTGAACGAGGACGGCAGCGTGCTGGCCGTGGACGACCTGCGTGTGGAGTTCACCCGTGGCGGTGGTCTCCTGCGGCGCCGCCACGTGACGAAGGCCGTCGACGGCGTCGCGCTGCGGCTGCGTCCCGGGCAGACGCTCGGGCTCGTCGGGGAGTCGGGCTCGGGCAAGACGACGCTCGTGCGCACCGTGTTCGGCCTCAACCGGCCGACGGCGGGGACCATCGACGTGCTGGGGTGCCGGCTCACCGACGCGTCCGCCGCCGACCGTCGCCGGACGATGCAGCGCATCCAGCTCGTGTTCCAGGACCCGTACTCGTCGCTCGATCCCCGCTGGACGGTGCGCGACATCCTCGCCGAGCCGCTGCGCCTCGCCGGCCGCCGCGACCCCGAGCGCGTCGTCGAGGTCCTGCACGACGTCGGCATGGAGGACGACGCGCTCGACCGGCGGCCGTCGGCCTTCTCCGGAGGGCAGCGGCAACGGATCGGCATCGCCCGCGCCCTCGTCATGCGCCCCGAGATCCTCGTCCTCGACGAGCCGGTGTCCGCCCTCGACGTCTCCGTCCAGGCGCAGGTGGTCAACCTCCTCAAGGACCTGCAGCGCGAGCGCGGGCTCTCGTACCTGTTCATCGCCCACGACCTCTCGGTCGTGCGGTACATCTCCGACCACCTGGCCGTCATGCGCCGCGGCGAGATCGTCGAGCACGGCACGTGCGACGAGATCTTCGGCGACCCGCGGCACCCCTACACGAAGGAGCTGCTCGGCTCGGTGCCGAACGCGGACCCCTGGGCGCGCCCCGGCGCCCCCGCACGGCGTCGGCTCCTGCCCGCCTGACGTCCCCTCCCGTCGGGCGGCTCCCTCCGCCGCCCGCACCCGGACCCGAACCCCGAACCCGAAAGAGGCTCCTGTGGCACACCCGTCGAAGGGTCGGCGATCGCCTGCCCTCATCGCCCTGATCTCCGCCTCGGCCCTCGCCCTCGCCGGCTGCGCGAGCCCCGGGGCCGCCGGCCCCGGCGGCCCGAGCAGCAGCTCCGGCGCCCTGACCCTGACGGTCGGGGCCACCGGCGAGGCCGACCTCCACGACCCGATCATGGACTCGAGCCTCACCGGCTACTCGATCTACTACCACCTGTTCGACTACCTGACGCGGCTCGACGCCGACGGCACGCCCTACGGCTCGCTCGCCACGGACATCACCTCGAACGACGACTTCACGGAGTGGACGTTCACGATCCGCACCGACACGACCTTCCACAACGGCGACCCGGTGACGATCGAGGACGTCGCGTACAGCTACGAGACCGTCCTGGCGTCGCCGGAGTCGCGGAACCTCGGCTTCATCCGGTCGCTGGAGAAGGTCGAGGTCGTCGACGACGAGACGCTGCGCATGACGCTCAGCGCCCCGATGTCCGCCTGGCAGAACCTCACGACGACGATCCCGATCGTCCCGGAGGGCGTCTACTCCGAGCTCGGCTCCGAGGGTTTCGCGGCAGCGCCGGTCGGCTCGGGCCCCTACCGGTTCGTGCGGTACACGAGCGGTGTCGAGTACGTCGTCGAGAAGTTCAGCGACTACCACGGCCCCGAGCCGGAGCTCGACCAGATCACGTTCCAGGTCGTCGCCGACGAGGACGCGCGGGTCAACGGCGTCGCGTCCGGCACGCTCGGCCTCACGCAGATCCCGCCCAACCAGGCCGCCTCGCTCGACGGGTCGACGAGCGCGGAGGTCGTCACGACCCCGTCCGCCGGCGTGGTGTACGTGGGTGTCGCGCCGAAGGGCATCCTGGCGGACAAGCTGGTCCGCCAGGCGATCTGGCGGGCGATCGACCAGGAGGCGCTCGTCGAGGGCGTCCTCGGCGGTGGCGCCACCGTCAACGACCAGCTGACCGCGCCGAGCGTGCAGGGCTTCGTCGAGGGGTACGAGGGCCCGGGCTACGACCCGGCGGCTGCGAAGGCGCTCCTGCAGCAGGCGGGGTACGACGGCGAGCCGGTGCCGTTCCAGTACGCGACGTCGGGGTGGATCTCCCTCAGCAACGAGGTCGCCCAGGTGATCGGCCAGCAGCTCCAGGACGTCGGCCTCAACGTGCAGCTCGAGGGCCTGGACCCGACGAGCTACAGCGCGGCGACCGGTCAGGGCAACGCCGACGGTCTGTTCCTGTCCCAGTGGGCGCCGTCGACCATGGACGCGGACAACTCGATCACGGGCCTCGTCGGTGGTGGCCTCGTCGACTACTTCCAGGACCCGGCGGCGATCGACCTCGTCGTCAAGCAGCGCGGGGTGGACGGCGAGGAGCGCCTCGAGGTGTTCCGGGAGATCGCCGAGCTGAACGCCGACATGGTCTACAAGGTGCCGCTCTACACGCAGGACACCGCCTACGCGGTCACGACCGGCATCGAGTGGGCGCCCCGGGCCGACGGCCTGTACCTCCTCACGGACGTCACCCGGGCCGGCTGAGCACCGTCCGTCCCGAGCACCGGCGGCCCGGGCGGCGCGTCCTGCGCGGCGCACCGCCCGGCCGCGCCCCCACGAGAGAGGTCCCGCATGAGCACCGCACCGTTCCACCTCGGCTACTTCATGAACGGCTCGCACGCGCAGGGCTGGGCGACGCCCTGGCACGGCACGACGGGCAAGGACTGGCGCACGGGGAGCTTCCACGTCGACGTCGCCCGGACGCTCGAGCGCGGCAGGTTCGACTTCCTGCTGTTCGAGGACGCCTACCACGTGCCGAACTACTGGAACGGGAGCACCGAGGCGTTCGCGCACCACGGCGTCGCCCTGCCGCGGCTCGACACGCTCGTCCTGGCCACGCACGTCGCCGCGCGCACGGAGCGCATCGGCCTGGTCGCGACCCTGCCGACGTACGCCTACGCGCCGTACCTCCTCGCCCGCCTGGTCGGCAGCCTGGACTCGCTCTCCGGCGGGCGTGCCGCGTGGAACGTCGTGACGGGGTCGTCGACCATCGCGGCGCGCAACTTCGGCCGCGACGGGCTCGGCCGGCCGGACGACCGGTACGCGCACGCGATGGAGTACGTGGAGCTGTGCAAGCGGCTGTGGGACTCGTGGGACGCCGACGCGATCCTCGACGACCACGTCAACGGCGTCTTCGCCGACCACAAGAAGATCCATGACGTCGAGTTCTCGGGGGAGTGGATCCAGCACTCGGGCTCCGCGCTGGTGTCGGGGCCGAGCCCGCAGGGCCGCCCCGTGATCGCGCAGGCGGGTGCGTCGCCCGCGGGCAAGCTGCTCGCCGCGACCCACGCCGACGTCGTCGTCGCCGGCGGACGCACGGCCCAGGACATGAAGGCGTACCGCGACACCGTGCTCGGCCACGTGGTCGAGCAGGGCCGGGACCCCGACGCGACCAAGGTGCTGTTCTCGATCTCGCCGGTCATCGCGCCCACCGAGGAGGAGGCCCAGGACCGCCTCAGGTACATGCGTGCGGAGGCGGACAGGCACGCGATGATCGAGATCCTCGACCACGCGAACCGCATCGACATCGACCTGTCGGGGCTCCCGATGGACGAGCCGCTCACCGCCCGGCACCTCGAGGGGCTGCACACCGACGGGCAGCGGTCGGGTCTCGCGCGGTTCGTGGAGATGGCCGAGGGGCGGACGCTGCGTCAGGTCGGCGTCGACAGCTTCCTCGCCCGTGCGACGCAGTGGTGCGGCTCGTTCGAGCAGATCGCGGACAAGATGGAGGAGACGGTCGCCGAGATCGGCGGGGACGGCTTCCTCTTCTCCGACAAGGCGGGCCGGCACACGCGTCGCAACGTCGTCGAGGTCGTCGACGGGCTCGTGCCCGTGCTCCAGCGCCGCGGGCTCGTGCGCGAGGAGTACACGGAGACCACCCTGCGGGGGAACCTGCTGGCGTTCTGACGCCGGGGCGCGCACGCGCCACCCGGCGAAACGTCGCGGTAACAGCGGCGGAGGACAGTGGCGCTCGGCACCAGCCCCCGGTGCCGAGCGCCTCATGTGACGAGGGTCGACCATGGTGAATCACGTACCGGACCCGCTGCGACGTGCCGAGCTGCGGCGCCGCACGTTCTCGACGACCAAGATGCTGGACCTCGGTGACGGGCTGCTGCGCGACGAGGCGCGGCGCCTGCGCGACCTCCTGCAGTTCTTCGTCGTCCCGAACCTCGACGAGAACCGCCGCGTGCCGGCCGAGGAGGACCTGGCACGCCGGTTCCACAGCTCGCGGAACGCCGCGCGCGCCGCCCTGAGGCTGCTGGCCACGGAGCACTCGATCCAACGGGTGGCCGGCATGGGCACCTACGCGCGCGCGGAGCCGAAGCGGTGGCGGTCGGACCGGCTCCGCGACTCGACGAGCTACCCGCAGTTCGGCGCCCTGACCACGCTGGGCGGTTGGCACGTGCACTACGGCGTGCCCGAGTCGATGCGGGACGCGTTCTCGCCCGAGGCGAACCGCCTCGCGATCTTCGAGAAGCGGCAGACCTACGCGGACGTCCCCGGCGTGCTGCGCACCTTCTTCGTGCCGCTGCGGCCGCAGGACACCCTCGGCGCCGACGACGCCGCCGAGGACCTGCTCGGCATCCTCGAGCACCGGTTCGGCCACGCGCCGGTGCGCGCGGACCGGGTGATCAACGCGGTGCCCGCCGACGAGTCGACGGCGGTGCACCTGGAGGTCGCCGTCGGGGCGCCGCTGCTGTACATCCAGACGGCGGTGTACGCGCCCGACGGGTCGCTCGTGCTGCTCTACTTCGTGCGGCAGCGCGGGGAGGTCATGCAGCTCTCGGTGCAGCCGGAGCGGATGATCTGACGACGCACGGCGTCCGCCAGGGTCAGTCCGCCGCCACCGCGACCGGGGCGGCGGCGGCCGTCGGTGCCGTGCTGCGGCGCGACGCCCGCGAGAGGGACACGGCGAGCACCGCGCCGACGACCGCGACCGCGCCCGAGACGGCGGCGGCACCGGGCGGCGCCCAGGCGGCGGCGAGCGCGCCGACCGCGACGGGCCCGAGCGCCGCACCGGCGGACGCGGCGACGTTGACGGCTGCCGACCCGCTGCCGCGCACCTCGGGGTACCAGCCGACGATGAGCGTCGGCTGCAGCGGGCTGAGCATGCCGCAGGCGGTCCCGACCGCCACCAGGGCGACGGCCCAGACCGCCATGTGCTCGGAGAGCAGCGCCGCCCCGAGGGCGCCGCACACGAGCGGGAGCAGGACGTACGCGCGCCCGTAGACGCGAGCGGGGGACAGGCGCGTCAGCGACCACTGGTTGACGAGCGCGCCCAGCAGGACGCCGATCGGGATCATGACGGTGAGGACGGTGCGGATGGCGACGCCCGGCTCCTCCTCGTTGAGCAGCATGCTGAGGCTGTAGTGACCGCCCTGCAGGACCCAGCTCACGCAGGCCGTCGAGAGCAGGAGCAGGACGGTCTGCGGTGCGCGGACGAGCACGGCGACGTCACGCCCGAGGGCGGCGGTGCGCGCCCGCATGCCGAGCGCGGCGGCGGCACCGTCGGTGTCGTCGTGCCGCGCCGCCGCGCGGGCGGTGGCTGCCGGCCGCTCCGATGCGCGCATGCGGCGGACGATCAGCGGCGAGAGGCACAGGACGACCGCGGCGTAGAGGGCGACGACCGCGAAGTACAGCCACGGCGTCCCCAGCCCGGCGCACAGGCCGCCGAGCGCGAGCCCCGAGACGGCGCCCGTCGAGACGTAGGTCTGCAGACCGGAGTAGGCACGGTCGCGCTCGCCAGGTCGGTCGCGGAAGGCGTCGGCGATCATCACGGACGCGCTCAGCAGCAGGGCGCTGTTGGCGAAGCCGGCGAGGACGCGGCCGAGCACCAGCATGCCCAGGCCGGAGGCCCAGATGAACCCCACCGAGACGGCGAAGTTGGCCGCCACGGCCCACGGCAGCACGCGGCGCGCGGGGACGAGGTCGAACAGCGGGCCGAGCACGACCGCGCCGACTGCGGCGGACACCGCGTAGAGGCCGATGGCTGTGCCCATCGAGGCGGCGTCGACCCCGAGGTCCGCGCCGATGACGGCGGAGACCGGGATGAACCCGAGCTGGGAGAGCGGGGTGAGCACGACGAGCGCCCCGGTGAGGGCCCCCAGCCGCGCGCGGACGTCGGCGAGTGAAGACACCCCGGCACCCTAGGGAGCGGGGGATTCGACACCGTTTCGCCGACGTCACCCGGCCGCTACGCCGGGGCGGCGTGGACGTTCTGCCCACGCAGCGCGGGAACACCTGTGCCTGCGCCACCCGTGCCGGTGTGGCCGGCGTCCACGTCGCGGCCGTCGGACCGGCGTCGCCTCGACCGCGTGGACGGGGGTACGACGAGGCCCAGGGGCCCGGCACGTCGTGCCGGGCCCCTGGGCTGTCGGGTGCCGCCACGCCGGCGGCGTCAGCGGGTCAGGCGCACCGCCCCTGCTCGGCCTCGATGCGGGCCTGCAGCACCCGGAACGTCGACCCGTGGAACACGAGCGGCCCGAGGCCCGGCTCGGCCATGTACGCCTGCACGCGCAGCAGCACGATGTGGTGGTCACCCGCCGGGAGCTCGTCCTCGACCGTGCAGTGGAGCCACGCGGCGGACCCGCCGAGGAGGACGGCGCCCTCGGCGGTGCGGTGCGTCTCCAGACCGGCGAACCGGTCGCCGCCGCGCGAGGCGAGCTGGCGGCAGACGGCGTCCTGGCCCTCGCCCAGGACCGAGACGCCGATCGCGCCGGCCCCGCGCAGCACCGGCCACGTCGTCGAGCCGTTGTCGACGCACACGGAGACCAGCGGCGGGTCGATCGACACGGACGTGAAGGAGCTGGCGGCCATGCCCACCGGTACGCCGTCGACGACGCCGCAGATCGCGGTGACGCCCGACGGGAAGCACGCGAACACGCGGCGCAGCGCGCGGGCGTCGATCGACGTCGGGTCGAGGGTCTCGAGGATGGGCAAGGTGCTCATCGGGCGGCTCCGGCGGTGAGGGCGGTCACCGTGGGCGACCATCGTGCGGCGTAGTCGGTGAGGTCGGTGCTCTCGCGGTAGGTCGAGTCGAGGAGGTGGAGCCCGGGCAGGGCGGTCGTGGCGCCGAGCTCGGTCAGCACGGGCCGGAGCGTGAGCTCGGGCGCCAGCGCGTGCGCCGGTCCGGCGCCGAGCATGAGCGGGACGGCCACGACGTCCCGCAGACCGGTCCCGCCCGCGACGTGGTCCAGGAAGAGCTTGAGGACGCCGCAGTAGGTGCCCTTGTAGGTGGGCGAGGCGACGACGACGACGTCGGAGGCGGAGACGCGGCGGACCCACGCGGCCACACCCGGGTCGCCCCAGGTGAGGAGCTGGGGACCGATCGTGATCACGTCGAGGACGTCGTCCGGGGGCGGCGCGTTCCCGGTGAGCGCGGTCGCGAGGAGGACCGCCGCGTCGAGCGTGCGCGACGCGGCCCTGGGGTTCCCGACGACGACCGTGGTCGTCATGCGGAGAGTTCTCTGGTCATGCCGGTACTGGACCAGGCGACGATTTCACCCCCGCGTCGCCGTCGTCACCTCCGGGTTGCGCCGCCGCGGCGAGTCCGCGGGACGCGGCCTGACCTGGGGCGACGGACGTGCGTGGCGACGAGCGCGCCGGGTCGCCCGGTCACGCCCGAGCCGGCCGGAGCGGTGCCCGACCGCTGTTCGCCGGCGCCGACCGCGGCCGCGTGCCGGCCGTCGCCCGGACGCGGCGCGGCCCGCCGCACCCCAGGGGC
>NZ_JBHUZW010000130.1:0-10669 GCF_042667215.1 Cellulomonas sp. NPDC057328
GCGTGGGCACGCCTGCCCGGGTGGGCGCGTCAGCGGTCCGGGTCGTCCGCGCGCGCGCCGGCGTCCCACGCGCCCGGGGGGCGCGGGGCGTCGAGACCGTAGTGCAGGCCGACCATCCGCACGGCGAAGCACGCGAGCGCGGCACCGAGCGCCGCGGGCGCGCCGAGCACCTCGTCGACGCCGCCCGCCGCCGCCAGCACGGCGAGCGTCGCGCCGACCAGTGCCGGGATCGCGTAGAGCTCGCTGGTGAGCACGACGGGCACGCGGCGGACGAGGACGTCGCGCATCGTGCCGCCGCCCACCGCGGTCACCACCCCGAGGATCACGGCCTGCGCCGGCCCGGCACCGAGCGCGAGCGCCTTCCCCGCACCCGTCACGGCGAACAGGCCCAGCCCGGCGGCGTCGAGCACGTCGATGGGTCGCTGGAAGCGCTGCAGGCCCCGGCCGAACAGGAACGCGAGCACCCCGCCGGCGGCGGCCGCCGCGAGGTAGCGCCCGTCACGGAAGGACGCGGGCGGCAGCGCGCCGAGCAGGACGTCCCGCACGATGCCGCCGCCGACGCCGGTGATGATCCCCAGCGTCACGACGCCGACCAGGTCCACGCGCGCCACCCGCACCGCCGTCAGCGCCCCGTTCAGCGCGAACGCGAACGTGCCGAGCAGGTCCAGCACCAGCAGCACGGGGACGTCGCTCACGGCACGGGTCTACCGCATCCGCGCGTGCGCGGCCCGCCACCTCCGGTGAGGATGGGCGGGACCGCCCGGCGACCGGCGCCGGGCCCACCCGGAGGTCACCGTGCCCGCGTCGCTGACCCGCCCCGTCGCCCCCGAGCCGTACGCGCTCCTGCCCGCCGTCCCCGCGTTCGCCGTGACGAGCACGGACTGGGTGCACGGCGAGCGCGTCCCCGACGTGCACACCAACACCGACGCCGGCGAGAACGTGTCGCCGCAGCTGTCGTGGTCGGGCTTCCCGGAGGGCACGCGCGGGTTCGCGGTCAACGTGTTCGACCCGGACGCCCCCGGCGTGGCGGGGTGGTGGCACTGGACCGTGCTCGGCATCCCGGCGTCGGTGACGACGCTCGAGCGGGGCGTCGGGACCGAGGACGGCGCGGGCCTGCCCCCGGGGGCGTTCCAGCTGCGCGGCGACGACGGCGTCGCGGCGTACCGCGGCAGCGCGCCGCCGCCCGGCGACCAGGTGCACCGCTACTACGTCGCCGTGCACGCGCTGGACACCGCCGACCTCGGGCTGACCCCGGACACGCCCCCGGGCGCGGCGAGCGCAACCCTGGTCTTCCACACGCTCGCGCGCGGCGTGCTCATGGCGACCTACCAGCGCTGAGCCGCGGCGCCGACCAGTCCGGCGCGGGACCGTCGGTGCCGCCGGTTACCCTGCCTCGCATGACGACCACGACGCTCGGCTCGCTCACGTGGGAGCGTGCCGTCGACCGCCCCGACCTGCTCGCCGACCCCACCGCCGCCGCGCTCCGCGCGTGGTCGGACGCGGACCCGGCCGTCGCCGACGCGGTGCTCGTCACGGCCATCGACCCCGACCTGGCGGACACCGCGGC
Organism: Cellulomonas sp. NPDC057328; assembly: GCF_042667215.1. Taxonomy (NCBI): domain Bacteria; kingdom Bacillati; phylum Actinomycetota; class Actinomycetes; order Micrococcales; family Cellulomonadaceae; genus Cellulomonas; species Cellulomonas sp. NPDC057328. Next base: position 1,568 of record NZ_JBHUZW010000130.1, read on the forward strand.
GATGACGGAGGCGTACGACCTCCCGCTGGAGGCGTCGGTCAACTGCGTGCTCGTCGCGGGGCGCCGCGCGGGCGAGGAGAAGGTCGCCGCCGCGCTCGTGCGCGCCACGACGCGCGCCGACGTCAACAACGCCGTCAAGCGCCTGCTCGACGTGCGCAAGGCGTCGTTCCTGCCGATGGACCGGGCCACCGCCGAGTCCGGCATGGAGTACGGCGGCATCACCCCGCTGGGGCTGCCGGCGGGCTACCGGGTGCTCGCCGACGCGACGGTCGCCGCCGACCACCCGGCGCTCGGCGGCGTCGTGGTCGTCGGCAGCGGGCTCCGGCGGTCGAAGGTCGCGCTGCCCGGTGCGCTGCTGGCGCGGGCACCGGGCGTGGAGGTCGTCGAGGGGCTCGCGCTCGCCTGACGACCTCCACGCCCGGCAGGGCGCGATCAGGACTGCGGCGTCCCGTCGCACACGACGCCCACGCACTGCGGCTCGTTGCCGTTCCCGCGCGCGACGTTGCCCCCCAGGTCGGTCACCCCGGGCGCGTAGATGCCCCAGCCGGTGCTGCGTCGCACGTCGTTGCCGCCGACCTCGATGCCCGCGTCGCCCGGCTCCAGCCGGATGCCGTCGCCGTTGAGGCGGAACACGTTGCCGGTGACGCTCCCGGTCGCCGAGGGGGTCCCGAGCGTGACCCCGGTCCCGTTGGCGCGGAACGTGCTGCCGTCGACGGACGCGCCGTAGCCGCCGATGACGACGGCCGTGGTGTTGGCCGTGAAGCGCGACCCCGCGACGTCGAGGAAGGCCCACGTGCCGTCGACGGCGGTCCCCGACCCCGTGAACCTGCTGTCCGCGACCGTCACGACCGCGACGCTCGCGGCGGTGATCCCCGTCGCGTTGTCGTCGAACGAGGTGTCCCGCACGTTCACCGACCCCTCGTAGATGCTGATCGCCTGCTCGTGGCGCAGGAGGCGCGATCCGGTGACGACCGTGTCGCCCCCGTCCGCCCGCAGCCCGAACCGGTTGTCGGCGAGGGTCGTCCGGTCGATCGTCACCGGCACGGACCAGGCGGCCTCCACGGCGGTGTCGCTGCTGCCGGTGATCGTCGACCGCATGATCGTCGTCGGCTTCGCCCACTCGCCGAGCTGCGTGGCGGACACGTCGAGGCCGTCGCCGTTGTCCCGGAAGCGCATCCGGTCCACCGTGAGCGGGCCCGTCCCCGTGCCCTCCACCCCGTAGGTGCGCAGGCCGACCCCCCATCCGGTCACGGTGCCGTTGCGGACGCCGACCGCCCCCGCGGACGCCACCTCGACGCCCACGCCGTCGCCGGGACCGCGCAGCGTGTGCCCGCGCAGGTCCAGCGTGACGCCGGCCGCGAGCCGCAGACCGGGCCCGGCCGCGCAGGTGAGGTCGGCGCGCAGCGCGGTGTCCACCGTCAGCGTGTCGCCGCAGGCGGGCTGCGGAGGTGCGGCGGACGCGGGTGGTGCCACCAGGACGACGGCGGCGGCGAGGGCGAGGACGGGCAGGACGGGACGAGCGCGCATGGTTTCCCCCTGGTGTCGCGTCGGCACCGGCGCCGACGTCACGCCCGAGCGTCGGGCCTGCGCACGTCCGACTTCTACGCTTCTGTCCTGTTTCCACCCGGGTGAGACGTCACACGCGTCGCCCAGAACGCCACAGCCGCCGCCGCGGCGACGTTGAGCGAGTCCACCCCGCCCGCCATCGGGATCCGCACCACGAGGTCGGACGCGGCGACCGTCTGCGGCTTGAGCCCGTGCCCCTCGGCGCCGAGGACGAGCGCGAGGCGCTCGGGCGGGGCGGCGACGAGCTCGTCGAGCGTGATCGCGTCGTCGGACAGCGCGAGGGACGCCACCACGAACCCCAGCCCCCGGAGCGCGTCGACGCCCTCGGGCCACGGGTCGACGCGGGTCCACGGCACCTGGAACACCGTGCCCATCGACACCCGCACCGACCGCCGGTAGAGCGGGTCGGCGCAGCGCGGCGTCACGAGCACCGCGTCGACGCCGAGGGCGGCGGCCGACCGGAAGGCGGCGCCGACGTTCGTGTGGTCGACGACGTCCTCGAGCACCGCCACGCGTCGCGCACCCGCGCCGTCGCGCGCCCCGGCGAGCACGTCGGCCACGGACGGCAGCACCGGCCGGTGCATCGCCGCGAGGGCACCGCGGTGCACGTGGAAGCCGGTGATGGCCTCGAGCGCCGGCTCGTCGGCGACGTACACGGGCACGTCGTCCCCCGGCAGCGCCGCGAGCATCGCCTCGACGTCGCCGAGCCAGCGCGGCGCGAGGAGGACCGACCGCGGCCGGTGCCCCGCGCGCAGCGCCCGCCCGAGGACGGTCGAGCTCTCGGCGATGTACAGGCCCCGCTCCGGCTCGAGCCGCCGGCGCAGCGCGACGTCGGTCAGGCCGACGTAGTCGGCGAGGCGGGGGTCGTCGCGGTCGGTGACGGGGTGGAGGTCGGGTCGTGCCACGGCGTCGATCCTCCCAGGGGCGCACGGGTGCGGCGGACCGCGCGCCCGCCGAGCAGGGCCATGACGAACCCGACCACGGCGACGACCGGCACGAGGACGAACGCCTGGTGGCTGCCGACCTGGTCGGCGACCGCGCCGAGCGCGAAGGGCGCCACGCCGACGGCGAGCGCGCCGGCGAGCGTGGCGTGCGACTGCGCGCGGTCGCGCCGCCCCGGCGACGCCGCGAGCAGCAGCGCGACCGACAGCGGGTACTGCGCGCCGTAGCCGAAGCCCGCGACCACGAGCCCGGTGAGCGCGACGGCCGTGCTCGTCGCCGTCCACAGCACCGCCCACCCCCCGACCGAGATGACGAACGAGGCGGCGAGCAGCGTCGCCGGCGGGACGCGCAGCGACAGAGGGCCGACCACGAACCGCATGGCCGTCATGCCGGCGGCGAGGCCGGCGGTCGTCGCGGTGGCGATGCCCGCACCGGCGGACGTCCGCTCGAGCACGAGGTCCGTCGCCCAGAAGGTCGTCGCGAACTCGAGCGACGTCGCGGCGACGAGCGCGGCGAGGAAGAACGTCGACGCCCGCACCCCGCGCACGGGTGCGGGTGCGGGTCCCGTGGCGCCCGCACGTCCCGCCCCGCCGGCCACGCCGGGTGGCTCGACCGGCGCGGGCCGCTCGAGCGCGGGCGAGCGCGGCAGGCGCGCGACCAGCACCGCCGTCGCGACGCCCAGCACGGCCGTCACGACGACCCCGGCACGCCAGCCCCAGCCGATCGCGACGGACGCGCCGACGGCCAGCGGCCCGAGCAGCCCGACGCCCGACCCGACGCCGTTCGCCTCGGTGATCGCGGCGGACGCCGTCGGCCCGTGGTGCGCCGCCAGCGCGACCTGCGCCGTCGCGATGAGCAGGTTCCCGCCGACCGCCGTCACGAGCATGCCGGTCAGCGTCACCGGGAGGCTGCCCCCGAGCAGCAGCCCGGCGAGGCCCGCGGCGACGACGAGCGCCGCCACGACGAGCGTCGTGCGCCGCCCGAGCCGTGCCGCGGCACGCGGGATCAGCGGTGCCGCGACGAGCCCGCCCGCGGCCATCGCGGTGCCGTGCAGCCCGGCCTGCGCCGCGCTGACGCCGAGCTCGTCGGCGAGCAGCGGGACGCTGGGGTTGAAGCTGTACAGCAGCCAGCCCCAGACGACGAACGGCGCGTACAGCCCGAGCGTGAGCGGGTCGCGCACCAGCCGGTGCCCGACGGTGCTCACCGGCCCACGACCACCTCGGTCTGCGCGTCACCGCCCTCGGCGGGCAGCTCGACCTCGTGGCGCACGCCGTCGACCTCGACCGTGTAACGGCCGGCGAACCCGCGCAGCTGGACGGCGCCGTCGGCGTCGGCGGTGACGTCGGTCGCGCCGAGCCACCACTCGCCCTTCACGAGCCCGCGCAGCGTGTCGTACGCCGGCTTGGGCGTGCCGTCGGCGCGCACGAGCCCGCCCGGCGCGTTGAGCCACATGCCGTGGTCGGACAGGCCCCAGTACGTGGCCGCGTCCACCATGGGGTGCCCCAGCAGCGTGCGGTAGTGCTCCTCGACCTGCTGCGCCTGCCGCTCCTCGCCCTCGGGCGTCGACGGCCACTCGTCGACCTGGTGGTCGTTGAGGTCGTCGTAGTGGGCCGGCATGAGGTCGCCGGACAGGAGCGTCGTCTCCGTGAAGTGCATGCGCAGGCCGAACCGGGAGAAGCGCTCGAGCACGTCGAGCGTCTTGTCGCGGCCCCAGGCGCCCTGGTGCATGTGGCTCTGCAGCCCGAGCGCGTCGATGCGGACGCCGGCGGCGAGGGCCTCCTCGACCAGGTGCTCGTAGTCGGCGGACATGTCGAAGTCGTTGAGCAGCAGCATCGCGTCCGGGTTCGCGGCGCGGGCCTCGTCGAACGCGAGCTGGATCATGCCGATGCGCCCGACGGTCGCGGCGACGCGCGTGACCGCGTTGTCGTCCTTGTCGAACACCGGCATGATCACGACCTCGTTGATGGCGTCCCACACGTCGACGAGGCCGGCGAACTCGCGCGCGTCGCGCTGCACGCGGGCGCGCAGCAGGCGGAGGACCTCGTCGTCCGGCAGGGGCGTGAGCCAGTCCGGCTGGACGGTGTGCCACACGAGCGGGTGGCCCTTCACGGCGATGCCGCGGTCCACGTAGTGCTGCGCGGCGGCGCGCAGGGCCGCGGTGCGTGGCTCGCCCTGCACGGGCTCGAACGTGCCCCAGTAGAACGGCAGGGTGGCCTGGTTGAAGACGTCCAGGTACAGCTCGTCGAGGCGGGCCAGCAGCTCGTCCTCCTGGCGCGTCAGCGGCGTGCCGCCCGGCAGGGCGGCGGCCGCGCGCTGCACCTCGTCGAAGCCGATGTTGCCGAACCAGAACGCGTGGGACCGCTGCTCGGCCCGCACGCGCGCCCCGGCGAGCGGACCCCCTGCGGCGTCGGTGAGGCGGACCGTGAGGCTGCGGACGCGGTGGCGCAGCGCCGGGTCGGCGACGACCGGGGCGTCGGCGCGGGCGGGCTGGGCGGGCGTGGTCGACAACGTGTTCCTCCTCGAATCGTTACGGGCACAGCATCGCCGCCGCCGTCGACCCGCACAAACGGCGCGCCGGTACCGCGAGCGCGGGCGGCGGGCCCGCCCCGCTCAGTCCACGGGTGCGCTCGCGGCCGCGAACTGGCTCGCGTAGAGCCGCGCGTAGGCGCCGTCGGCCGCCAGGAGGTCGTCGTGGGAGCCCTTCTCGACGATGCGCCCCTCCTCCATGACGAGGATGACGTCGGCGTCGCGGATCGTCGACAGGCGGTGCGCGATGACGAACGACGTGCGGCCGGTCCGCAGCGTCCCCATCGCCTGCTGCACGAGCACCTCGGTGCGCGTGTCGACCGACGACGTCGCCTCGTCCAGGATGAGGATCACGGGATCGGCGAGGAAGGCGCGCGCGATCGTCAGCAGCTGCTTCTCCCCCGCCGACACGCTGCCGCCCTCGTCGTCGAGCACCGTGTCGTAGCCGTCGGGCAGGGTCCGCACGAAGCGGTCGACGTGCGTGGCGACGGCCGCCTCGACGACCTGCTCGCGCGTCGCGCCGTCGACGCCGTACGCGATGTTCTCCGCGATCGTGCCGCCGAACAGCCACGTGTCCTGCAGCACCATCCCCATCTGGCCGCGCAGCTCGTCGCGCGTGAGGTCGCGCGTGTCGACGCCGTCGAGCGTGATGCGGCCGGCGTCGACCTCGTAGAACCGCATGACCAGGTTCACCAAGGTCGTCTTGCCCGCGCCGGTCGGGCCGACGATCGCGACGGTCTGCCCCGGCTCGGCCACCACGCTGAGGTCCTCGATGAGCGGCGTGCCCGGCTCGTAGCGGAAGGACACGTGCTCGAACGCCACGCGCCCGCGCACCGGGCGGTCGAGGCGCGCGGGCTGCACCGGGTCCGGCGTCTGCTCGTCGGCGTCCAGCAGCTCGAAGACGCGCTCGGCGGACGCGACACCCGACTGGAGCAAGTTCGCCATCGACGCGATCTGCGTCAGGGGCTGCGTGAACTGCCGGCTGTACTGGATGAACGCCTGCACCTCGCCGAGCGTCATCGTGCCCGACGCGACGCGCAGGCCGCCGACCACCGCGATGACGAGGTAGTTGAGGTTCGAGAGGAAGCCGAGCGCGGGCTGGATGATCCCGGAGATGAACTGCGCCCGGAAGCTGGACTCGAACAGCTCGTCGTTGCGCTCGGCGAACGTGCGCGCCGCCTCCCGCTGCCGGCCGAACACGGTCACCAGCTCGTGCCCGGTGAACATCTCCTCGATGTGGGCGTTCAGCTGACCCGTGGACGCCCACTGCCGCACGAACTGCGGCTGGGACCGCTTGGCGATGGCGCCCGCGACGACGACCGACAGCGGCACGGTCACGAGCGCGACGACGGCGAGCAGCGGCGAGAGCCAGAACATCATGCCGAGCACGCCGACGACCGTGAGCACGGAGGTGACCAGCTGCGACAACGTCTGCTGCATCGTCTGCGCGACGTTGTCGATGTCGTTGGTGACGCGGCTGAGCAGCTCGCCGCGCGGCTGGCGGTCGTAGTAGGACAGCGGCAGGCGCGCGAGCTTCTCCTCCACGTGCGTGCGCATGCGCAGCACCGTGGCCTGCACCGCGCGGGCCGTCAGCCGGCCCTGCAGCCAGCCGAGGACGAACGCCGCCAGGTACACGACGAGCACCACGAGCAGGATGCCGCCGAGCCGCGTGACGTCCACGCCCTGCCCCGGGACGACGCGGTCCATGGCGGCGACCATGTCGGCGAGCTGGTCCTGGCCGCCCGCGCGCAGGGCGTCGACGGCCTCCTGCTGCGTCGACCCGGCGGGGACGACCTCGGTCAGCCCGCGCGAGACGACGCCGTCGAACAGCACGTTGGTGGCGTCCCCCAGCAGCTTCGGCCCCGCGACCGCCGCGGCGACCGAGAGCGCCCCGAGCACGAGGACGGCCACGAGGCGGGCGCGCTCGGGCCGCAGCACCGTGAGCAGCCGGCGCAGCGAGCCCCGGAAGTCCAGGGACCGCTGCACCGGCATGCCCATGCCCATCCCCATGGGACCGCCGCGCGGTCCCCCGGGGCGCGCCGGCGGGCCGGCCGGTGCGGCCGCCGGCGTCCCGGCTGCCGTCCTCGCGCGCTGCTCCGGCCCCGCGCTCATGCCGCCTCCTGCGCGCTCAGCTGCGAGTAGACGATCTCCTGGTACGTGGTGCTCGACGCCAGCAGCTCGTCGTGCGTGCCGTCCCCCACGACCCGTCCCTCGTCGAGGACGAGGATGCGGTCGGCGTACCGGATCGTCGCCACGCGCTGCGCGACGACGAGCACGGTCGCGTCGCGGGTCTCCGGCACGAGCGCGGCGCGCAGGGCCGCGTCGGTCGCGTAGTCGAGCGCCGAGAACGAGTCGTCGAACAGGTACACCGAGGGCCGCCGGACCAGCGCACGCGCTATCGCGAGACGCTGGCGCTGCCCGCCGGAGAGGTTCGTGCCGCCCTGCGCGACCGGTGCCTCCAGCCCCTCGGGCAGCGCCTCGACGAAGTCGCGCGCCTGCGCGACGGTGAGGGCGTGCCACAGCTCGTCGTCGGTGGCGTCCGGGCGCCCGAACGCCAGGTTGGACCGCACGGTGCCCGAGAAGAGGTAGGGCCGCTGCGGGACCAGGCCGATGCGCGACCACAGCGCCTCGGGGTCGGCGTCGCGCACGTCGACCCCGTCGACGAGCACCCGCCCGCCCGTGACGTCGTACAGCCGCGGCACCAGGTTGAGCAGCGTCGTCTTGCCCGCGCCGGTGGACCCGATGATGGCCGTGGTGCGCCCCGGCTCTGCGACGAAGGAGACGTCCTGGAGCACCGCGTGCTCGGCGCCCGGGTAGCGGAACTCGACGTCGCGCAGGTCGAGGACGCCGGTGCGCGGCGGTCCGCCGTCGCCGGAGCCGTCGACCCCGGCGTGGGCGCGCGCGGCGGCGAAGTGCACGGGCGTCGCGGGCGGCACCACGGTCGTGGACGTGTCGAGCACCTCGGTGATGCGCTCGGCGGCCACCATCGCGCGCGGCACCATCATCACCATCATCGACGCCATCATCACCGCCATGAGGACGAACATGATGTAGCTGAGGAACGCGATGAGGGAGCCGATCTGCATCTGGCCCGCGTCGACGCGGCGGGCGCCGAACCACACGACCCCGACGCTCGAGGCGTTCATCACCAGCATCACCGCGGGGAACAGCAGCGCCATGAGCAGGCCGGTGCGCAGCGACGCCTCGAACAGGCGCTCGTTGGCGACCTCGAACCGTGCGCGCTCCTGCCGCTCCCGCACGAACGCGCGGACCACCCGCACGCCCGTGAGCTGCTCGCGCATCACGCGGTTGATGTCGTCGATGCGCTTCTGCATGCGCCGGAACCACGGCACCATGCGCGTGACGACGAGCGCGACGACGGCGACCAGCACCGGCACCACCACGAGGAGCAGGCCGGACAGCGGCACGTCCTCGCGCAGCGACATCACGACGCCGCCGACGAGCATGAGCGGCGCCATGACGAGGAACACGAACGTCATGAGCACGAGCATCTGCACCTGCTGCACGTCGTTCGTCGTGCGGGTGATGAGCGTCGGCGCGCCGAACCGCCCCATCTCCTGCTGCGAGAACGACTGCACGCGGTCGAACAGGCGCCCGCGCACGTCGCGTCCGAACGCCATGGCGGTGCGGGCGCCGAACCACACCGCGCCGACCGAGGCGACGACCTGCACGAGGCTGACTGCGAGCATCACGCCGCCGATCCGCCAGATCGTCGCGGTGTCCCCGCGGGCGACGCCGTCGTCGATGATGTCGGCGTTCAGGCTCGGCAGCCACAGCGTCGCGAGCGTCTGGACGAGCTGGAGCACCAGCACGGCGAGCACGGCGCCCCGGTACGGGCGCAGCTGCTCGCGCAGCAGTCGCATGAGCACGGCTGTTCCTCCTCCGCGGGACCGGCTCACACGCTCCCACGGGCGCCGCAACGCGCCAAGCCCGATACGCCGGGCGTCCGCTGAGGGCGGACGTGCACGGTCGGCGGGTGTGCCCCCGCCCGAGGCGCGGGGCGCTGTCGGGACGCGGCGCGGCGGCCGTGCCCCGCAGGGCACGACC
>NZ_JBHUZW010000131.1:0-10632 GCF_042667215.1 Cellulomonas sp. NPDC057328
GGCCCCGCGGCGCGGGGCGGGCGGACCTGCGGTCACGGTCGCGTCAGTGCGACGTCGCCTTCTCGGCGCCGGCGCCGGTGAGCGAGCGCACCTCCATCTCGGCGAACTTCTCCGGGTGCGGCTGCTCCTTGCTCAGCAGCGTGCCGACGATCCCGAGCAGGAACGCCAGCGGGATCGACACGATGCCCGGGTTCTCGAGCGGGAAGAGCGCGAAGTCGACGGACGTGTCGCGGATCATCGACAGGCTCTCCCCCGTCGCGGGGTCGACCTTCCCCGAGACGACCGGGGAGAAGGCGATGAGCACGAGGCACGAGATCAGCCCGCCGTACATGCTCCACAGGGCGCCCGCGGTGTTGAACCGCTTCCAGAACAGGGAGTAGATGATCGTCGGCAGGTTCGCGGACGCCGCGACGGCGAACGCGAGGGCCACGAGGAACGCCACGTTCTGGCCGTTGGCGAAGATGCCGCCCAAGATCGCCAGCGCACCGATCACCACGACCGTGATGCGGGCGACGCGGACCTCCTTGTCGGGCTCCACCTCGCCGCGCTTGATGACCGACGCGTAGATGTCGTGCGCGAACGACGCAGCAGCCGTGATCGTGAGCCCGGCGACCACCGCGAGGATCGTCGCGAAGGCGACCGCCGAGATGATGCCGAGGAGCAGGACCCCGCCGAGCTCGTACGCGAGCAGCGGCGCCGCGGAGTTCGCGCGTCCCGGGGCGGACGCGATGCGTTCCGGGCCGACCAGCGCGCCGGCGCCGTACCCGAGCACGAGCGTGAACAGGTAGAAGATGCCGATGAGCCAGATCGCCCAGACGACCGAGCGGCGGGCCTCCTTGGCCGAGGGCACCGTGTAGAACCGCATGAGGACGTGCGGCAGGCCGGCGGTGCCGAGGACGAGCGCCAGCGCGAGCGACAGGAAGTTGAGCTGCGTCAGCGCCGAGGCCCCGTACTGGCGTCCCGGCTCGATGAGCGTCTCGCCGCCCTCGCCCGCCACGTCGATCGCGCCCTGCAGCAGGTCGGACAGGTTGAAGCCGAACCGGGCGAGCACCCACACGGTCATGATCCCGGCGCCGGCGATGAGGAGGATCGCCTTGATGATCTGCACCCACGTGGTGCCCTTCATGCCGCCCACGAGGACGTACAGGATCATCAGCGCGCCGACGACCGCGATGACGACGCTCTGCGCCGCGACGGTGTCGAGCCCCAGCAGCAGCGCGACGAGCCCGCCGGCGCCCGCCATCTGCGCCAGCAGGTAGAAGAAGACGACGGCCAGCGTCGAGATCGCCGCGGCCATCCGCACGGGGCGCTGCTTGAGGCGGAACGACAGGACGTCGGCCATCGTGAACCGACCGGTGTTGCGCAGCAGCTCGGCCACGAGCAGGAGCGCCACGAGCCACGCGACCAGGAACCCGATCGAGTAGAGGAAGCCGTCGTACCCGTAGATCGCGATGGCGCCGCAGATGCCGAGGAACGAGGCGGCCGACAGGTAGTCGCCCGCGATCGCGGTGCCGTTCTGCGGCCCGGTGAAGGACCGGCCGGCCGCGTAGTAGTCCGCCGCGCTGCGGTTGTTGCGCGACGCCCGGAAGACGATGACGAGCGTCACGAGGACGAACGCCCCGAAGATGGCGATGTTGACGACCGGCTCGCCGATCTGCTCCGCCGGTGCCGTCGCCGCGGGCAGGACGCCCGCCAGGACCGTGCCGCTCATGCCGGGCTCCCCTCGGGGCCGCGGGCCGCGGCCGCGCCGCCGACGGTGCCCAGCTCGATCTCGTCACGCAGCTGCGCGGCGACGGTGTCCTGCCGGTTGTTGGCCCACCGCGCGTAGATCATCGTGATGGCGAACGTGGAGACGAACTGGCCCAGCCCGAACAGCAGACCGACGGTGATGTTGCCGGCCACGCGCTGGCTCATGAAGTCGTGGGCGTAGTTGGCCAGGAGGACGTACACGAAGTACCAGACGAGGAACAGCGCCGTCATCGGGAACACGAACCGCCGAAACCTTCGGCGTAGGTCCTGGAACTCGGGCGAGCGCTGGACGCGCTGGTAGTCGGTCTCCTGGCGGGTCTCGGACACAGCCACCTCCGCAGGTCGTGGTGGCCACGTCGCCACCGCAGGGCGCAACTCTGGCGCACATCAGACCGACATTCCAGGCACCACGCACCGCGAGATGTCGAAAGTCGACCGAAACCACGACCGCTGTCACCCGGAACGGTGACAGCGGTCGTGAGGCAACGGAAGCACCCGTCGGTGCACGTCTCAGTGGCCGGCCTCGTGCCAGCTGCCGCCCACGCCGACGGACACGTCGAGCGGCACGTCGAGCGGGCCGTCCGGACCGGCGTCCCCCGCGCGCCCCATCTGCTCGCGCACGAGCGCCTCGACCTCCTCGCGCTCCCCCGCGGCGACCTCGAGCACGAGCTCGTCGTGCACCTGCAGGAGCATCCGCGAGGTCAGGCCACGGCGGCGCAGCTCGCCGTCCACGCCGAGCATCGCGACCTTGATGAGGTCGGCGGCGCTGCCCTGGATGGGCGCGTTGAGCGCCATCCGCTCCGCCATGTCGCGGCGCTGCCGGTTGTCGCTCGTCAGGTCGGGCAGGTAGCGCCGGCGCCCGAGGATCGTCGCGGTGTACCCGGTCGCACGGGCCTCGGCCACGACGCCGCCCAGGTAGTCGCGCACGCCGCCGAACCGCGAGAAGTAGTCGGCCATGAGCGCCGACGCCTCCGAGACCTCGATCGACAGCTGCTGCGAGAGCCCGTACGACGACAGGCCGTACGCGAGCCCGTAGCTCATCGCCTTGATCTTCGAGCGCATCGCGGAGGTGACCTCGTCGGTCGGCACGTCGAACACGCGCGAGCCGACGTAGCTGTGCAGGTCCTCGCCCGACCGGAACGCCTCGATCAGGCCCTCGTCGCCGGACAGGTGCGCCATGATGCGCATCTCGATCTGCGAGTAGTCGGCGGTCAGCAGCGTCTCGTACCCGGGCCCCACGACGAACGCGCGCCGGATCTGCCGTCCGGCCTCGGTGCGGATGGGGATGTTCTGGAGGTTCGGGTCCGCCGACGACAGCCGACCCGTGGCGGCGATGGTCTGCTGGAACGTCGTGCGGATGCGGTCGTCCGTGCCGACGGAGCGCAGCAGGCCCTCGACGGTCTGCCGCAGGCGGATCGCGTCGCGGTGCGCGAGCAGGTGCTCGAGGAACGGGTGCTGCGTGCGCGCGAACAGGTCGGTGAGGGCGGCCGCGTCCGTCGTGTAGCCGGTCTTGTTCTTCTTGGTCTTCGGCATGCCCAGCTGGTCGAAGAGGACCTCCTGCAGCTGCTTCGGCGAGCCGAGGTTCACCTCGCGCCCGATCACCGCGTAGGCGTCGGCCGCGGCTGCCTGCACCTGCGCGTCGAACTCCCGCTCGAGGGACGTCAGGTACGCGTGGTCGACCGCGATGCCGGTGTGCTCCATGCGGGCGAGCACGTCCTGCAGCGGCAGCTCGAGGTCCGTGAGCAGGCCGGTCGCGCCACGGTCGGCCACCTCGGCCGCGAGGACGTCGACGAGGTCGTGCACGGCGGCGGCGCGCACCGCCGCACGGCGGCCCTCGTCGGCACCGTCGACCTCGAGGTCCAGCGCGCCCTGGCCGGCGGCCGCCGCGTCGTCCGCCGTGAGCTCGCGGTGCAGGTAGCCGATCGCGAGGTCGGGCAGGTCGTAGGCACGCCGGTCCGGCTGGCAGAGGTAGGCCGCGAGCTCGGTGTCGAAGGCGACGCCGGCCAGCGGCAGCCCGCGTCCCCCGAGCGCGTGCCGCGCCTCCTTGGCGGCGTGCAGCGCCTTCGGGCGCGCCGGGTCGGCCAGCCAGGCGGCCAGCGCCCGCTCGTCCTCGGGGCCGATCTCGGTGAGGTCGTACGCGACCGCCTGGCCCTGCGCGTCGGCGACGGCGACGCCCCACGCGTCGCCGCGGCCGGGGCTGCCGGTGCCGCGCACGTCGAGCCCGAGCAGCGCGTCGCCGCGCTCCTCGAGCCAGGCGGCCAGCCCGCCGGCCCCCACCTCCACGAGGTCCAGCGCGGCGGCGGTCGCGACCCGTTCCTCGCGCGCCTCGTCCCCGGGGAGCATCGCGAACAGACGGTCGCGCAGCGTCCGGAACTCCAGCTCGTCGAGGATCGTGTGCAGCTCCTGGCGGTCCCACGGGCGCACCGCGAGGTCCTCGGGGCCGACCGGCAGCTCGAGGTCGTCGAGCAGACGGTTGAGCTCCCGGTTGAGCTGCACCTGCGCGAGGTGCGCCCGCAGCGACTCCCCCGCCTTGCCCCCGATCGCGTCGGCGTGCGCGACGACGCCGTCGAGGCCGTCGTACTGCGTCACCCACTTGGCCGCCGTCTTGGGCCCGACGCCCGGCACGCCCGGCAGGTTGTCGCTGGTCTCGCCGACGAGCGCCGCGATGTCCGGGTACCGCTCGGGCGGCACGCCGTACTTGGCCTCCACCGCCTCGGGCGTCATGCGCGCCAGCTCCGACACGCCCTTCACCGGGTAGAGCACGGTGACCTCGGGCCGCACCAGCTGGAACGCGTCACGGTCGCCGGAGCAGATCGCGACGTGCATGCCCGCCGCGGTCGCCCGGCCCGCGAGCGTGGCCAGGATGTCGTCGGCCTCGAACCCGGGCTTGTCGAGGACCTGCACGTGCATCGTGGCGAGCAGCCGCCGGATGATGTCGACCTGCCCGCGGAACGGCTCGGGCGTCGCGTCCCGGTTGCCCTTGTAGGCCTCGTACCGCTCGGTGCGGAAGGTCGTGCGGCCGGCGTCGAAGGCCACCGCGACGTGCGTCGGCTCCTCGTCACGGAGCAGGTTCGCGAGCATCGAGGTGAAGCCGAAGACGGCGTTCGTGGGCTGCCCCGTCGACGTCGCGAACTTGTCGACGGGGAGCGCGAAGAACGCCCGGTACGCCATCGAGTGGCCGTCGATGAGGAGGAGGCGGGGAGCGGTCGCTGGCTGTGCGGCGGTCACGGTGCCAACCTAGCGGCCATGTCCGACAGCGCCGTCCCCGCCCCCTCCTCCGCCCCCGCCTTCGCGATGCCGTCCGTGGCGGGCACCCTGCTCGAGCGCATGGGCATCGACGTCACGCACGTCGACGCCGACGGCGCGACCGGCACGATGCCCGTGGCGGGCAACACCCAGCCGTACGGCCTGCTGCACGGGGGCGCCACGGCGGCGCTCGCCGAGACGCTCGGCTCGCTGGCGGCGCAGGCGCACGCGGGGCCCGCGCGTGCGGCCGTGGGGATCGAGCTCAACGCGACCCACCACCGGTCCGCGCGTGCCGGCACCGTCACGGGCCGCGCGACCGCGCTGCACCGCGGCCGGTCGCTGGCGACCTACGAGGTCGTCGTCGAGGACCCCGAGGGGCGGCGGGTCTGCACCGCCCGCCTGACGTGCATGCTCATCGACCGCACCTGACGCACCTCGCCCGCCGGCTCCGCACCGGCCCGCTCCCGGGCGCGGCGCCGGCGCTCGATGAGGTCCTCGAGGCCACGGGCGGCGGCGCCGCGGGCACCGGCGAGGGCGCCCGCGTCCTGGCTCAGCCGACGCTGCAGCGCCGCGGTGGAGACGTGCCGGTGCGCCGCGGCGGGCGCGAACCCGAGCCGTGCGAAGAACCGCTGCATGCCGCGGGCACCGGGGAGCGGTGCGGCGTACACCTCGGTCGCGCCGGCCTCGTCGGCGAGCGCGGTGGCGGCCTGCAGCAGGGCGTGCCCGATGCCGCGCCGGCGCAGGCCCGGCCGGACGAAGACCGCCTCGAGGCCCAGCACCGTCGCGTCCGTGAACAGGCCCGGGCCCATGAGCCGGCAGAGCAGGAGGCCCGCCGGCGCGCCGTCGCACGTCGCGACCAGCACCCGGCCGCCCTCGACCGAGCCGAGCACCGCGAGCTGCTCGCGCAGCCGGCCCCGGTCGTCGCTGCAGAGCTGGATCCCGACGCCGGCCTCCGCGCGGGCCTCGAGGCAGAGGTCGACGAGCGCCTCGAGGTCCGGCGCCTGCGCCGGACGGACCTGGATGCCTGGCCGCACGGTGAGCCTCCCGGGGACGGTGGAGCGGTACGGACGACGGTGCCGGTTCCCCCGGGCCCGGCACCGCACCGATCATGGCCCACCGGGGCGACGCGTGCCTAGCCCCGGGCGGGCGACCGGGCGCACGGACCTGGACGGCCGCCCACGTCGGGCCCGCCACGAGGGCGACGCGCCGCACCGATAACGTCGAGACGCTCGCGTCCACGTAATGAACAGGACACAATCCCTGCCTATCGTCCTGCCACCCGGCCGGGCGCCGGACCCTGACCCACGAGCACTCGTGCCCCCTCACCCCCAAGGACGGAGGTCCTCCGTGCGAGCACTCGCATGCCCGGACCGGACCGTCGCCGTGCGACGCGGAGCGGCGTTCCTGCTGCTCCTGCTGCTGATGACGTGGACGACCACCGTCGTCGCGGCACCGGCGCGCGCGGCGGCCACAGCGTGCAGCCCCGACGACGCCACCGCGTGCATCAACGTCACCGTCACCTCCCCCGACACCGGCCCGGTCGCCGGGGTGCGGCTCACGGTCGAGGGCGGGGGCGCCGAGGCCGAGGCCACCACGGACGCCGCGGGCCGCGCCTCGGTGCCGATCACGGAGGCGGGCGACTACACGGTCACGGTCGACGAGTCGACGCTCCCCGGGGGGACCGTGCTGCGCGACCCGGCGGCGAACGCGGCGACCGTCGCGGTCGTCCTGGGCCGCTCCGCGGGCCGCATCTTCCAGGTCGTCCCGCCGGGCGCCGAGGGCGGCGACAGCGGCCCCGCGCCGGCGCCGACGGACGGCGCGACGAGCGAGGGCCCCGCGGACGGCGACGGCGCGACCCCCGCGCCGGACGACGAGACGGGCGAGGGCGCCGAGACGACGGCCGGCGGGGCGGGTACCAACCGCTACGCCCAGCTGCTCCTCGCCGGGCTCGTGTTCGGCGTCCTCCTCGCGCTCGCCTCGCTCGGCGCCAACCTCATCTACGGCACCACGGGGCTGTCGAACTTCGCCCACGGCGAGCTGGTCACGCTCGGCGGCATGACGGCGTTCATGGCCGTCCAGTGGTGGGACCTGCCGCTCTGGCTCGCGGTGGTCGTCGCGACCGCCGCCGGCGCCCTCGCCGGCTGGCTGCTCAACCGGTTCATCTTCGCGCCGCTGCGCCGCCGCGGCGTCGGGATCACGCAGCAGATGATCGTCACGATCGGGCTCGCGCTCGCCGGCCTCTCGCTGTTCCTGTTCGTGTACGGCGCGCAGCCCGCACCCATCGTGTCCGGCATCTCGGAGCGCATCCAGGTCGGGCCGGTGCAGATCTCCGGCCAGTCGCTGCTGTCCGTGGCGATCGCGGTCGTCGTGCTCGCGGCCGTCGCCGTGACGCTGTCCCGCACCCGCATCGGGCGCGCGACACGGGCCGTCTCCGACAACCCGGCCCTCGCCGCCGCGACCGGCATCAAGGTCGAGTCGATCATCAGCGGCGTGTGGGTCGTCTCGGCGGCGCTCGCGTCGCTCGGCGGCGTCCTGCTCGCGCTGTACCTGAACTCCACGCGGTTCAACTTCGGCTCGACGCTGCTGCTGCTGATGTTCGCCGCGATCACGCTCGGAGGCCTCGGCTCGCCGCTCGGCGCGGTCGTCGGCGCCCTCGTCATCGGCCTGGTCGTCGAGCTGTCGACGATCGTGCTGCCGAGCGACATGCGTTACGCGAGCGCGCTCGTGATCCTCATCCTCGTCCTGCTCATCCGGCCGCAGGGCATCCTCGGTCGCGCCGAGCGCATCGGCTAGCGGGAGGTCGACACCATGGACTTCGGGCAGCTGCTCACCAACGTCCTCAACGAGATGACAGGGCCGACGGCGATCGCGTACGCGCTCGCCGCGATCGGCCTCAACATCCACTTCGGCCTCACAGGCCTGATCAACATGGGCCAGGCCGGCTTCATGCTCCTCGGCGCGTACGGCTTCGCCGTCTCGACGATCGCCGGGGTGCCCCTGTGGGGCGCGTTCCTCGTCGCCATCGGCGCGGCGGTCGTCTTCGCGCTGCTGCTGGGCCTGCCGACGCTGAAGCTGCGGGGCGACTACCTCGCGATCGTCACGATCGCCGCGGCCGAGATCATCCGCATCATCGGCCGGTCGACGGCGCTCACCGACGTCACCGGTGGCTCCGAGGGCCTCACCGGCAACAGCTTCAAGAACACGTTCCAGGACGCGTCGCCGTTCCCGGACGAGCGCTGGGCGCTCGGGCCGATCACGCTCGCCACCAA
Source organism: Cellulomonas sp. NPDC057328 (assembly GCF_042667215.1). Classification (NCBI taxonomy): domain Bacteria; kingdom Bacillati; phylum Actinomycetota; class Actinomycetes; order Micrococcales; family Cellulomonadaceae; genus Cellulomonas; species Cellulomonas sp. NPDC057328. The sequence continues at coordinate 8,265 of NZ_JBHUZW010000131.1, forward strand.
CGCCTCCAACAGCTGGTGGCTGCGCATCGTCGGCTGGTCCCTCGTCCTGCTGGCGTGCCTGTTCGTGTGGCGCCTCGTGCGCAGCCCCTGGGGCCGCGTGCTGCGCGGGATCCGCGAGGACGAGGACGCCGTGCGCTCGCTCGGCAAGAACGTCTACTCGTACAAGCTGCAGGCGCTCGTGCTCGGCGGCGTGTTCGGTGCCCTCGGCGGCGTCGTGTTCGTGCTGGCGAGCTCGGTGCAGGCCGACTCCCTGGGGCGGCCCGTCACGTTCAACACGTGGACGATCCTGCTGCTCGGTGGCGCCGCGACGGTGCTCGGGCCCGTGCTGGGCTCGCTGCTGTTCTGGGGGTCGCTCGTCTTCGTCCGCGGGTTCCTGCGCGGCGCCGTGCCGGCCGACGTGCTGTCGGTGCAGCAGGTCGAGCAGATCGGCTGGGTGCTCGTCGGGATCACGCTGATCCTGCTCATCGTGTTCCGACCCCAGGGCATCCTGGGCGACAAGAAGGAGCTGGCGATCAATGCCCGCTGAGGATGTCGTCGACCGGGCCCGCCAGGGCCTCCGGCAGGTCGCCCGGACGCCCGGCGTCGCGAAGCCGGACGCGCTGCTCGTCGCCGACGGGGTGCGGCGCAGCTTCGGCGGCGTCAACGCCGTCGACGTCGCCCACCTGGAGGTGCAGCGCAACGTCATCACCGCGCTCATCGGCCCCAACGGCGCCGGCAAGACCACCTTCTTCAACCTCATGACCGGCTTCGACAAGCCGGACGCCGGGTCGTGGGTGTTCGACGGGACGTCGCTCGGCGGCGTGCCCGCCTCGCGGGTCGCCAAGTCCGGCATGGTCCGCACGTTCCAGCTCACCAAGGCGCTCGCGCGCATGACGGTGCTGGAGAACATGCGGCTCGGCGCGCGCGAGCAGCCGGGCGAGAACCTGTTCACGGCGCTCGTGAAGCCGCTGTGGGCGCCGCGCGAGCGCGAGATCACCGACAAGGCGATGGCGCTGCTCGAGCGGTTCAAGCTCGACACGAAGAAGGACGACTTCGCCGGCTCGCTGTCCGGCGGCCAGCGCAAGCTCCTCGAGATGGCGCGCGCGCTCATGTCGGACCCCGCGCTCGTCATGCTCGACGAGCCCATGGCCGGCGTGAACCCCGCGCTCACGCAGTCGCTCCTGGGGCACATCACCGACCTGCGCGACTCGGGCACGACGGTGCTCTTCGTCGAGCACGACATGCACATGGTCCGGCACATCTCGGACTGGGTCGTCGTCATGGCACAGGGCCAGGTCGTCGCCGAGGGTCCCCCGGGAGAGGTCATGGCCGACCAGGCCGTCATCGACGCCTACCTGGGGGCGCACCACGACACCGACCTCGGTGACGACGCGCTGCTCGAGGACGGCGGCACCATCGACGCGGAGGCGGAGGCCGAGGCCGACGCCGAGATCTCCGCGGAGGAGAGGAAGTCGTGACCGAGACCACCGCACCCGTCGTGCACCGGGGGGCGCCCGCGGGCGAGCCCCTGCTGCACGCCGACGACCTCGTCGCCGGCTACCTGCCCGGCGTCAACATCCTCAACGGATGCTCCCTCGTGCTGCACCCGGGCGAGCTCGTCGGGATCATCGGCCCGAACGGCGCCGGCAAGTCGACGCTGCTCAAGGCGCTGTTCGGGCTCGTCGGCATCCGCGAGGGCCGGCTGACCCTGCAGGGCGAGGACATCACGAACCTGCGCGCGGACGCGCTCGTGCAGCGCGGCGTCGGCTTCGTGCCGCAGACGAACAACGTCTTCCCGAGCCTGACCATCGAGGAGAACCTCCAGATGGGCGTGTACCAGGCGCCCGGGAAGTTCGCCGAGCGGGTCGACTTCGTCCTGTCGCTCTTCCCCGAGCTCACGAAGCGGCGCAAGCAGCGTGCCGGTGCCCTGTCCGGCGGTGAGCGGCAGATGGTGGCGATGGCCCGCGCGCTCATGCCCGAGCCGTCGGTGCTGCTGCTCGACGAGCCCTCCGCGGGCCTGTCGCCGGTGCGGCAGGACGAGGCGTTCCTGCGCACGCGACGCATCAACAAGGCGGGCGTGTCCGTCGTGATCGTCGAGCAGAACGCCCGCCGGGCCCTGCAGATCTGCGACCGCGCCTACGTCCTCGACCAGGGCCGCAACGCGTACTCGGGCCCGGGGCGCGAGCTCATGAACGACCCGAAGGTGATCGAGCTGTACCTCGGCACGCTCGCCACCGACGTCGACGCGGCACGCGCCGCGGAGACCGCACCGCGGCCGCCCGCCGAGAGCGGGACGCCCGGCGACGCCTGACGGGCCGTACGCGCCACCACGGGTCAGCCCCGGTGCCCTTCTGTGATAATTGGATGTCGCACGTCCGGGGTCTTGGAT
>NZ_JBHUZW010000132.1:0-10583 GCF_042667215.1 Cellulomonas sp. NPDC057328
CCCGTGGGCGTCGCCGCCGCCCGACGACGGCGGCTCCCGGCGGCCGGCGCCCACGCGCCCCGCCGGCGCCGCCCCCACGGCGGCGCACGCGACGGGCACCGCACCGGCGCCCGCGACGGGCGCCCCCACGTCGGCGCGGGAGCGCGGCATCGCGGCGGCGCGCGCCGCGCAGAGCCAGGCGCGCACCGCCGAGCCCGACGAGCCCAGCCCGGACGACCCGACGATCTCGTCGTCCGGGCTGGTCGGCGCGCCGCTGGTCATGCAGGTGCTCGGCGGCCGGGTCATCGACGAGCAGGTCGACGGCGGGCTGTGAACCGCCCGCCGGCGACCGTCACACCCACTGCACGAGCTGCCAGACGATGCCGTTCGGGTCGACGAACTGGCAGTACCGCTCGCCCCACGGCTCGGTCTCGGGCGGCGTGACGACCTGCGCGCCGGCGGCCGCGATGCGGGCGAACTCCGCGTCGAGGTCGTCCACCACGAAGGCCAGCAGCAGGCCCTGGCCTGCCGCGCCGGCGTGCGACGCGGGCCGGAACGACGACAGCCCGGTGCGCAGCAGCGCCACGTGGGCGTGCGCCTGCGAGTGCTCGAGCGCGACGAAGCCGTCGGCGGCCATGCCGCGGACGAAGCCCAGGTGCTCGGTCGCGAAGCGGGCGGACGCCTCGACGTCCGGCACGTTGAGGGACAAGCTCATGGAGCTGGCGTGCACGGGACCTCCTGAGTCGGGACCACACAACTACGTACGCTGTACAACGTCAGCCGCGACGCGGTGTTCCCGGACGGTGGGGTGAGATGGCGCGGGACCTCGTCGACCTGCTCTGGCGCGACCACCCGGACGCGCCCCGCGGCGGCACGCGCGGGCCGCGCGCCCGCGTCTCGGCCTCCGACGCGGTCGACGCCGCCGTCGCGCTCGCCGACGCCGAGGGCCTCGCGGCCGTCACCGCCCGGCGGCTCGCCGGCGTCCTCGGTGTCTCGGCGATGGCCCTCTACACGCACGTGGGGAGCCTCGACGACCTGCACGTCCTCATGGCCGACGCGGTCCACGCCGCGATGCCGCGCGAGCCGTACGCCGACGACACGTCCGCCGACCACGCCTCCGCCGCCGACGCCCTCGCCGACCGCACCTGGCGCCGGCGCGTGCGCGCGGTCGCCGAGACCAACCTGACGCTGCTCACCGAGCACCCGTGGCTCCTCGACGTCGCCGACCAGCGCACGGCGCTCGGGCCGGGCACCATCGCCAAGTACGACCACGAGCTCCACGCGCTGGACCCGCTGCACCTGCCGGACGCCGACCGCGACGCCGCCCTGACGTTCGTCCTCGACTTCGTCCGCGGCGCCGCGCGCGCCCGCCGGCCCGACCCGCACGGTGCCGCCATGGCCGCGGAGTGGGGGACGTGGGGCCCACGGCTCGCCGCGTACCTCGCCGACGCGCACCCCCTGGCGCAGCGCGTCGGCGCGGCCGCCGGCGCCGAGCAGGGCGCCGCGTACAGCCCGGACCACGCGTGGCGGTTCGGCCTCGACCGGGTCCTCGACGCCCTCGGCGCCCTGCACCGCGACGCCTGACGCCGCGACGCCCGCCCGCGCCGGGCCGAGGCACGGCTGCACCGGGCGGTCCCGCGGACCGGGCCCGACCTTGACGTCCGACGCGTCGCCCGCGACCGTGGCGGCCGTGCCCGCCCCCCACGTCCCGGCCGCCGACGCGCTGGCCCAGCTGCCACCGGACCTGCCCGCGCCCGTCGACGACGGCGCCGCGCGGCACCTGCCGGGTGCGCGCCTGCCCGCGGTCGCGCTGCCGTCCACGGCGGGCGCGGCGGTGGAGCTGTCGGCGCTCGACCGGGCCGTCGTCTTCGTCTACCCGATGACGGGCACGCCCGGCGTCCCGCTGCCGGAGGGGTGGGACGCGTTCCCGGGTGCGCGCGGCTGCACCGCCCAGGTCTGCTCGATGCGGGACCACCTCGCGGAGCTGCGCGCCGCCGGCGCCGGCGAGGTGCTCGGCCTGTCGGGCCAGTCGGCCGCCGACCAGCGCGCCGCGGCGGAGCGCCTGCACGTGCCGTATCCGCTGCTGTCGGACGAGGACGGCGCTGCAGCGCGGGCGCTGCGCCTGCCGACGTTCGCGCTCGGCGGCCGCACGTACCTGCGTCGGCTCACGCTCGTAATCCGCGGCGGCGTCGTCGAGCACGTCTTCCACCCCGTCTTCCCGCCCGACGCGCATGCCGACGAGGTGGTCGCGTGGTTGCGCGCGCACGACGCCGCCGGCGGCCCGCCGAGCGCCTAGGCTGGCGGGGTGTACGAGGGCGCGATCCAGGACCTGGTCGACGAGCTCGGGCGGCTGCCCGGCGTCGGTCCCAAGAGCGCCCAGCGCATCGCGTTCCACATCCTCAGCGCGGACCCGTCGGACGTGCGCCGGCTGGCGGACGCGCTGACCGAGGTCAAGGCGCGCGTGCAGTTCTGCGAGGTGTGCGGCAACGTCGCGCAGGAGCCGCGCTGCCGCATCTGCCGCGACCCGCGCCGGTCGCCGGCGGTCATCTGCGTCGTCGAGGAGCCCAAGGACGTCGTCGCGATCGAGCGCACGCGCGAGTTCCGCGGGACGTACCACGTGCTCGGCGGCGCCATCAACCCGATCGCGGGCGTCGGCCCCGACGACCTGCGGATCGCCCAGCTCATGACGCGCCTCGCCGACGGCACCGTCACCGAGGTCATCCTCGCCACCGACCCGAACGTCGAGGGTGAGGCCACGTCCACCTACCTGGCGCGGCTGCTGGTGCCCATGGGGCTCACCGTGAGCCGGCTCGCGTCCGGCCTGCCGGTGGGCGGCGACCTCGAGTACGCGGACGAGGTGACGCTCGGCCGCGCCTTCGAGGGCCGACGACGGCTGAGCGCGTGACGTCGGCGCCCACGACGACCGCGCCGCCCGTGCGGCGCACACCAGCGAGAGGGACGACGAGATGACCGAGGACCAGCGCGGGGGCGACGTCCCCCCGGCAGGCGCGTCCCTGGACGATGAGCGTCCGCTCGCCGACGCCGACCTGCGCGAGATCGGCGAGTCCGTCGCGCAGGAGTCGCGCAGCTTCCTCGCGACGGTCACGGAGGTCGCCGCCGGGTCCGCCCCGGAGGCGTCGATGCCGCTGCTGCTCCTCGCGGTGTCGGACCTGCTGGCGGCGGGTGCGCGGCTCGGTGCCACGACCGACGTCGTCCCGCCGTCCCGCTTCGAGCCGGACGTCGGCCCCGACGCCGACCTCGAGCCGCTGCGCGTGAACCTGGCGAACCTGTTCGACGGCATCGACGAGTACGTCGAGGTCATCGACCCGATCCTCGGCCCGGAGATCGAGGAGTCGACGATCTCGGGCGACCTCGTCGCGATCGTCGGCGCGCTCACGCAGGGCCTGGCGCACCACGACCGCGGGCACGTGCTCGAGGCGCTGTGGTGGTGGCAGTTCAGCTACCTGTCCGACTGGGGCGAGCGGGCCGCGAGCACGCTGCGCGCGCTGCAGACGATCATCGCCCACGTCCGTCTGGACGTGGACGACGACGTCGCCGCCGAGGCGGAGTACGACGCCCTCCAGCCCTGACGCCCCGCCCACCTCCGCCAAGCCACCCGCCGAACGGAATGCCAGTGCGGTTCTGAGGCGTCAGAACCGCACCGGCATTCCGTTCGCGGTCGTGTGGGTGGCGGTGTGGGCGGCGGTGGCGGTGGGGGCGGGGGTCAGGCGACGCGGGTGCCGCGGGCGAGCGTGCGCTGGGGGATGCGGAGGCGGCGGACGGCGACGACGAAGCCGAGCACGCCCAGCGACACGTTGGCGGCGAGGCCCCACGGCCAGACGGCCCCCGCGCGCTCCTGCTCGGGTCCGAACGCGCTCGACGCGGCGTCCTCGAGCCAGCACTCCTCGACCACGTCGGCCGGGCCGCCGCGCAGGTACCGGACGCCTTCGCTGACCGTCCCGAGCGGGTCGAGCCGCCCTGCACCGACCGCCTCGTCGGCCCCGGCCGGGGACGTGCCGGCGGCGTCGGCGACGACGACGAACGGGTTGAGCGCGAGCAGCCACCAGATCCGGTCGGTGTGCGTGACCTCGCGCTCGTCGGTGTAGGTCTCGCACGTCGCGTCCGCCGGGACGCCGTTCTGGAGCTCGAGCCCGTCGAGGTCCGCCCACTGCTCCGGCGGGATGCCGTGCACCGTGACGGTCTCCGTCTGCGTGACCGTGGGGAACGCGATGCCGAAGAACACGGGCGTGAAGACGGTGAGCCCGGCGACCGTGAGGAACGTCAGCACGGTGGACCCGGCGGGCCGCGCGGCGACGGTCGACCAGCCGAGGCCGACGCCGCAGACGGCGACGAGCAGCACGGCGACCACGACGACGACCCGCGGCAGCGCCGCGACCGGCACGTCGCCGAGCGCGAGCGCCACGACGAGGAACGGCACGCTCACCACGAGGAATGCGAGCGCCGCGGACCACGCCGCGAGCAGCTTGCCGACGGCGATCTCGACCGGCGACAGCAGCGTGACCTGCAGCGTCGCGAGCGTGCCCGCCCCGCGGTCGCCGTTGACGGCGGTCGACGTGAGCGTGGGCGTGACGAGCAGCCCGAGCCCCAGCACCAGCACGGTGACGATCGCGAACAGCAGCGGGCCGCGCGACGGCGGGTCCGACTCGGTCCGGCTGATCGCGGCCAGGGCCCCCGACGACAGCAGCGTGATCGCGCCGACCACGACGACCCACACGACCAGCGCCGTCTTCCAGCGCGACGAGCGCACGCGCTGGCGCAGCTCGAGCGCCGCGACCGTCCGCACGCCGTGCCACGTCAGCGACCAGGTGCCGCCGCCCGCGTCGGCCGGCCGGGTCGTCGTCACGTCCTGCGCCTGCGTGCTCACGCCGGTCACCGCCGTTCCTCGTCGAGGGCCAGGTAGGCCTGCTCCAGCGCGCCGCCCGCGGGCGCGACCTGCACCACGGGGACGCCGGCCGTGACGGCGTCCCGCACGAGCGCCGCGGCGGCCGCGTCGCCGTCGAGGTCGAGCAGCACGCCGCCGTCGTCGTCGGCCCGCCACGGCACGCCGGCGCCGTCGAGCCACGCGACGAGCACCGCACGGTCCAGCGCCCGGACGCGCCACGTGCGGCGCGCGGCCGTCGCGTCGTCGGCGACGTGCCCGGCGACGGTCCGCCCGCGCGAGAGGAACACGGCGTCGTCCGCCATCTCCTCGAGCTCGGAGAGCACGTGGCTGGAGACGAGGACGGTGCGGCCCTCGTCGGCGAGGCGGCGCAGCAGCACGCGCAGGTCGACGCGCGAGCGCGGGTCGAGGCCGCTGGCCGGCTCGTCGAGCAGCAGCACCTGCGGGTCGTGCACGAGCGCGCGCGCCAGGCCGAGCCGCTGCTTCTGCCCGCGGGACAGGACGGCGGCGGGCCGGTCGGCGTACTCGGACAGGTGCACGGTCGCGAGCAGCTCCTCGACGCGCCCCGGGACGGTCGCGCGCGGGACGCGGTAGGCGTCCGCGAACGTCGTCAGCACCTCGCGCGCGGTCAGCGAGTCCCACGTGCCGAACGCGTCGGGCATCCACCCCGTGCGCGCGCGGGCGGCGGCCGACTGCGTCACCGGGTCGGCGCCGGCGACGCGCACCTCGCCCCCGTCCGGCACGAGCAGCCCGGCGAGCACCAGCAGCAGCGTCGTCTTGCCGGAGCCGTTGGGCCCGACGAGCGCGGTCACGGCGCCGGCGCGGGCGACGAGGTCGACGCCGTCCAGCGCCTGCACGGCGCCGAACGCGCGACGCAGGCCGCGCACCTCGATGCCGTGCGCGGCGAGGACGGCGGCGGGGGCGCTGCGGGGCGCGCTGCCGGGTGCGACGTCGGGTGCGAGCGGGTCGTCGGGCATGCGCCGACGGTAGGCCCGCGGTCCCGGGCGGCGGGTCCACCCCTGGTCGGACACGTGGGTGTGCGCCGTCAGCCGCCGGTGCGGGGTGGACGATCTCGTCGCCCCGCACCGGCGGCCGGCTCAGGCCCCCGGGGTGCCGCCGGGCGTGGTCGTGGGCGCCGGTGTCGCCGTGCCCGACCCCGTCGGCGTGGGGACCGGGTTCCAGGTCCGGGTGGGCGTCGGCGTGGGGGTCGGGGTCGACGTCGGCAGGCCCCAGCCGTGGGTGGGTACCGGGTACCCCGTGCAGACCTCACCGTTCAGGCGCACGTTCATCGGGTCGCGCGGCGCGGCGGTGCTCGTGCCCTGGAAGCCGAACTCGAGCGTGCCGCCCGCCGCCACCGACCCGTTCCACGCGTGGTAGCGCGCCGAGTAGGCGGAGCCCGAGTACGTCGAGCCCTGCACGGGGGTCGCGGTCACCGTGGCGTTCCACCCGCTGACGGGGGCCGTGCCCGGGACGACGTCCATCCACTCGACCACCCAGCCGCCGGTCTGGGCCGTCGGCGTCGTGACGCGGACGTGCGTGACGAAGCCGCCCGGCCAGGTGTGCGTGCGGAACGTGGCGCTGCACCGTTCGGCGGTCAGGCCCATGGCCGTGCCGTTGAGCGCCGCGGCGGTCAGGCTCGTCGCCGTCAGGACGGCCGCGGCGAGCACGGCGACGAGCGCACGGGTGCGCGTGGTGAGGCGGCGGGCGGTCATCGTGCTCTCCTCCGGTGCGGGCGGGTCAGCAGCCGGTGCGCTGCGCGCCCGTGACGACGTCGTCGAACCACAGCGTGTCGGCGCCGTCGCCGTAGCTCTCCCACCCGAGCTTGAGGTCGGTCAGTCGCGGCGCCCACGACCTCGCGTACCACTGGCGGTCGACGTCGTGGTTCGGGCTGCCGTCCGCGACCAGGCCCGGCACCTCGGCGCCGTCGAGCCACGTGGTCAGGCGGCCGGACGTCCCGTCGACGAGGGCCTCGACGCAGTGCCACTGCTGCGTGGGCAGCGGGCGGGACAGCGCGACGCCGGCCGGGCTCTGCTCGGGCAGGGTCGCGTCGTCGGACGACCGGTTCCACTGCAGCGCGCCGTTCTGGCCGCCCATCCGCAGGTCCTTGCCGCCGTCGTTCGCGTCGCGCATCGCCAGGAACGTCACGTGCGACGCCGGCAGGGCCGTGGTGTGCCGGACCCAGAAGCGCAGGTACGTGACCGGGGGCGGCGTGGCGCCCGCGGGCAGCGACGCGCCCTGCGCCTGGACGAAGACGTGGTTGCAGTAGCCGACCGCGCCGTCGACGCGCAGCGAGCGGCTGCCGCTGCGGGCGACGGACGAGTCGATGCTCGCGCGGCCCGTGCCGGAGCAGTCGGGGTGCACGACCGTCCACGGCGCCGACGGGGTGGTGGACGTCTGCGTCTCGAAGCCGTCGCAGAACGCGCCGCTGCAGGTGCCGGGCTGCTGCGTGGGCGTGGGCGTGGGTGTGGGGGTCGGGGTCGGGGTCGGGGTCGGGGTCGGCGTGGGCGTGGGCGTCGGGACGACGGTCGGCGTGGCGGTGGGCGTCGGCGCGACCGTCGGCGTCGGGACGGACGTCGGCGTCACCGTGGGGGTCGCGGTCGGCGTGGCCGTGCGCGTCGGCGTCGGCGGGCCGCCGTGGTCCGTCGGCAGCGGGAGGGCCTCGCCCTCGCACAGCACCCCGTCGAGGCGGAACGAGTCCGGCCGGGGCGCGGGGTGGACGGTCGACGTGCCCTGGTAGCCGAACGTCACCGTGCCGCCGGCGGGGACCCGGCCGTTCCACGCCGCGTTCCGCGCGGTCCACGTCCCGCCGCTCTCCGACACCTGCGCGCTCCAGCCGTTGGTCAGCGTGTGCCGACCGGAGCCCCACGTGAGCGTCCAGCCGTCGCGCGCGGGGCCGGTGGTGACCCGAACCTCGGCGACGAAGCCGCCCGGCCAGGAGCTGGCGGTCCACTGGACGGCGCACGTCTCGACGGCCTGCGCCGTGGTGGCGACGTGCACGCCCAGGGACGTGAGGAGCACCGCGACGAGCACGGCGACGACCGCGCGGGCGCGGGCGGTGAGGCGGGTGGCGGTCATGGTTCTCCCCGGACGGGCGCGGTGGTGCGGCGCGGTGCAGCGGCGACGTGCCCGGGGGCGGGGCGGGTCGCACTCGACGAGGTGAGCGTGCGCCCGGCACGGTGCGCGCGGCCAGGTCCCCAAACGCTTCAGGCGCCCGGACGCCGCTGTCCGTCTGTCGAAATCACACCCGTCCGCATCCTGGTCCGGACCTACACTCGCCCGGTCCCCCGACCGACCTGACGGGAAGCGTTGCGACCAGTGGCCCTCATCGTGCAGAAGTACGGCGGCTCGTCCGTCGCCGACGCCACCAGCATCAAGCGCGTCGCGAAGCGGGTCACGGAGGCGAAGAAGGCCGGCCACGACGTCGTCGTCGTGGTCTCCGCCATGGGGGACACGACGGACGAGCTCATCGACCTGGCGCAGCAGGTGACGCCGCTGCCCCCGCAGCGCGAGATGGACATCCTCCTGACGGCCGGCGAGCGCATCTCGATGTCGCTGCTGGCCATGGCGATCAACAACCTCGGCGTCGAGGCGAAGTCGTTCACGGGCCAGCAGGCCGGCGTCATCACCGACGAGGTGTACGGCAAGGCCCGCATCATCGACGTCAGCCCGAGCCGCATCCGCGACACGGTCGCCCGCGGCGAGGTCGCGATCGTCGCCGGGTTCCAGGGCGTCAACCCGTCGACCAACGACGTGACGACGCTCGGCCGCGGCGGCTCCGACACCACCGCCGTCGCGCTCGCGGCCTCGCTCAAGGCCGACGTCTGCGAGATCTACACCGACGTCGACGGCGTGTTCACGGCCGACCCCCGCATCGTGCCGAACGCGCGCAAGCTGGACCGGATCAGCTACGACGAGATGCTGGAGATGGCGGCCAGCGGCGCGAAGGTCCTCATGCTGCGCTGCGTCGAGTACGCGCGCCGGTACGAGGTGCCCGTGCACGTGCGCTCGTCGTTCTCGACGCACACCGGCACGCTCGTGACGAACGAGCCCGACCCCGACCTCGACAAGGACACGACCATGGAGCAGCCGATCATCGCCGGCGTCGCGCACGACCGCAGCGAGGCCAAGATCACCGTCGTCGGGGTGCCGGACGTGCCCGGCAAGGCCGCGCGGATCTTCGAGGTCGTCGCCGCCGCGGGCGTGAACCTCGACATGATCGTGCAGAACGTGTCCGCCGCCGCGACGGGCCTGACGGACATCTCCTTCACGCTACCGGCGACGGACGGCGCGACGGCGACGCAGGCGCTCACTGCGCACCAGCCGGACATCGGCTTCCAGTCGCTGCAGTACGACGACGCGATCGGCAAGCTCTCGCTCATCGGCGCGGGCATGAAGTCGCACCCCGGCGTCTCGGCCCGGCTGTTCGCCGCGCTGTCGGAGGCCGGCATCAACATCGAGATGATCTCCACCTCCGAGATCCGCATCTCCGTGGTGACGCGGGCGGACTCGCTGGACGACGCGGTGCGCGCCGTGCACACCGCGTTCGAGCTGGACTCCGAGCAGGACGAGGCCGTCGTGTACGGCGGGACGGGGCGCTGAGGCATGGCGGACAACGGGCTGCGGGTCGCGGTCGTCGGCGCGACGGGCCAGGTGGGCACCGTCATGCGGCGCCTGCTCGACGAGCGCGACTTCCCGGTCGGCTCGATCCGGTTCTTCGCGTCCGCGCGCTCGGCGGGCACCACGCTGCCGTGGCGCGGTGAGGACGTCGTCGTCGAGGACGTCGCGACGGCCGACCTGTCGGGCATCGACCTGGCGCTGTTCTCCGCCGGCGGCTCGACGTCGAAGGAGCACGCGCCGCGGTTCGCCGAGGCGGGCGCGATCGTCGTCGACAACTCGTCCGCGTGGCGCCGCGACCCGCGGGTGCCGCTGGTGGTGTCCGAGGTGAACCCGGACGCGCTGGACGAGATCCCGATGGGCATCGTCGCGAACCCGAACTGCACCACGATGGCCGCGATGCCGGTGCTCAAGGTGCTGCACGCGGAGGCCGGCCTGCGCCGCCTCGTCGTGTCCACGTACCAGGCGGTGTCGGGGTCGGGCCTCGCCGGGGCGGAGGAGCTGGACCGGCAGGTCCGCGCGGTCGTCGAGCAGGACACGCTCGGGCTCGTCCACGACGGCGGGGCTGTCGCGTTCCCGTCGCCGGAGAAGTACGTCGCGCCGATCGCGTTCGACGTCATCCCGCTCGCCGGGTCGATCGTCGAGGACGGGCTGCACGAGACCGACGAGGAGCAGAAGCTGCGGCACGAGTCGCGCAAGATCCTCGACATCCCCGACCTGCTGGTCTCCGGGACGTGCGTGCGGGTGCCGGTGTTCACGGGCCACTCGCTGTCGGTCAACGCCGAGTTCGAGCGCGAGATCACGGTCGAGCGCGCGACCGAGCTGCTGTCGACCGCGCCGGGCGTGCAGCTCGCCGACGTCCCGACGCCGCTGGTCGCCGCCGGGCAGGACCCGTCGTTCGTCGGCCGCCTCCGCCAGGACGAGGGCGCGCCCGCCGGCCGCGGCCTCGCCCTGTTCATCAGCAACGACAACCTGCGCAAGGGCGCGGCGCTCAACGCCGTGCAGATCGCCGAGGTGCTCGTGGCGCGACGGTTCGCGACCGTCTGACCCCGCACGCCCACGAGGCCCGGACCGCCGAGCGGTCCGGGCC
>NZ_JBHUZW010000133.1:0-10561 GCF_042667215.1 Cellulomonas sp. NPDC057328
ACGTCGTTCTTGCTGCCGCCGAAGCCGTGCCCGATCAGGACGGCAGGCCGGCGCCCACCGAGGCGCTACCCCGATCTCGTCACATCTGCCCCGACCTCGTCCGGGACACCTGACGAGGTCGACGCACACCTGGCGAGGTGGGCGGAGGACACAGGAGCTCGCCGTCCGGCGGGCTCGCCCGACGCCGTCGGGCGCGGTCACCGTCCGGGTCCCAGGTCCACCGCCGAGATCGCCGGTGCGACGTCGAGGTCGGCGGTTCCACCAGGCGACCTCGGCACCCGGCGGGCGAGCTCGGCGGGTACCCACCCGTGCGACCCGGGACGGTGCGGGCGTGAGGAGCGAGCCGGCGACGGACCCACCGGCCACCACCGGCGTGCGGTCCGCGCCCGGCCGTCCGTCTCCTCCCGTGAAACGCTTCGACGGTCCCGTGCCGGCGCGGGGCCGCGACAGGCTGCTCGTCGGGTCGGCCCGTGCGCCGGTCCGGCCCGCGCCGCCCGGCGGCGCCGGGAGCCGTCGCGTCGAAGGAGCCGTGCGCATGCCGACCCACCCCCTGCGCCGCGCGGTCGCGGTGCTCTGCGCGCTGGTCGCCGTCCTGGCCGCGTGCGCGCTCGCCGCCGTGCCGGGCGCCGCCGCCCCGCGCGCCGCCGTTCCCACCGCCGCCCCGCTCGTCACGGCCGTGCCCGCCACCGCCACCGCCGCCGTGCCAGCCGCTGCCGCCGCGCCCGTGCGCGTCATGCCGCTCGGCGACTCGATCACCGGCAACCCGGGCTGCTGGCGCGCGATGCTGCACCGCGACCTGACGGCCGCCGGGTACGCGGTCGACATGGTCGGCTCCCTGCCGGCGCAGGGCTGCGGGATCGCCCACGACGGCGACAACGAGGGCCACGGCGGTGCGCTGGTGACGACCGTGGCGGCGTCCGGCGAGGCCGCCGCGTGGTTCGCCGCCGCGCGGCCGCAGGTGGTCCTGCTGCACTTCGCGACGAACGACGTCTGGAGCGCGCGCACGCCGCAGCAGGTGCTCGACGCGTGGTCCACCCTGCTGCGTCAGGCGCGCGCGGTCGACCCCCGCGTCGTCGTCGTGGTCGCGCAGATCATCCCCGTGGCGCCGCCGACGTGCGCCGAGTGCCCGGAGCGCACGCGCGCCCTCAACGCGCGGGTGCCGGGGTGGGCCGCGGCGGAGTCGACGGCCGCGTCGCCCGTGCTGGTCGTCGACCAGTGGACCGGGTGGGACCCCGCACGCGACACGACCGACGGCGTGCACCCGCACGAGGGCGGGTTCGCGCGCATGGCCGCGGCCTGGTACCCCGGCGTCGTGCGTGCGCTCGGCCTCGTCGGCGGGACCGGCACGCCCATGCCGACGCCCACCGCGACGCCCACCGCCACCACGAGCCCCACCGCGACCCCGACCCCCACCCCGACCCCCACCCCGACCACCACCGCCACGCCTGCGCCCAGCCCCTCGTGGACCGTCCCCTCGACCGCCGACGACGGCTGCCAGGCCACCCACACGGTGACGAGCTCGTGGCCCGGCGGCTGGGTCGCGACGGTGCGCGTGCGCGCCGGCGAGGTCCCCGTCTCGGGCTGGCGCGTGTCGTTCATCGGCGGGCCGACGCCGGCCGTCGCGCACGCGTGGAGCGCGACGGGCACGGGCGGCACGTTCGCGAACGCCGCGTGGAACGGCCGGCTCGCGGCGGGCGCCACCACCGAGTTCGGCTACCAGGGCACCGGGAGCCTGCTCACGCAGCGCCTGCGGTGCGTGGCGACGCCGGCGTCCTGACCGCCCCGTCCCGGCCGCCGGACCCTCGCGCCGACGGACGTACGGTGGGACGCATGAGCTCCGGAACCACCGCCCGCCCGTCCGTCGTCGCGATCACCGGCGGGTACGTCGTCCCCGTCGTCGGCCCGCCCGTGGACGGCGGCACGGTGCTCGTCGAGGACGGCGTGATCACCGCGGTCGGCGCCGGCGTCGCGGTGCCGGAGGGTGCGCGCGTCGTCGACGCGACGGGCCGGTGGGTGCTGCCGGGCTTCGTCGAGGGGCACGGGCACGTCGGCCTGCACGAGGAGGGCGAGGGCGTCGCGGGCAACGACACGAACGAGATGACCGTGCCGAACACGGCGGGCGTGCGCGCGGTCGACGCGGTGAACGTCGACGACGAGGGGTTCCGCGACGCGCTCTCGGGCGGTGTCACGTCGGTCGTCGTCAAGCCGGGGTCCGGCAACCCGATCGGCGGGCAGTCGGTGGCCATGAAGACGTGGGGCGGGCGGACCGTCGACGAGCAGGTGATCTCGGCGTCGGTGTCGGTGAAGTCGGCGCTGGGGGAGAACCCGAAGCGGGTGTACGGCGAGCGCAAGCAGCTGCCGTCGACGCGGCTCGGCACGGCGCTGGTGATCCGCGAGGCGTTCGCGAAGGCGCGCCACTACGCGGCCGCGCGCGCGGCGGCCGAGAGGAAGGGCGAGCCGTTCGCGCCGGACCTGGCGCTCGAGACGCTCGCGCGCGTGCTCGACGGGGAGCTCGTGTGGGACCAGCACACGCACCGGCACGACGACATCGCGACGGCCCTGCGCCTCGCGGACGAGTTCGGCTACCGGCTCGTCATCAACCACGGCACCGAGGCGCACAAGCTCGCCGACGTGCTCGCCGAGCGCGACGTGCCCGTGATCTTCGGGCCGATGTTCACGAGCCGGTCGAAGGTCGAGCTGCGTGACCGCTCCATCGCGCACCTCGCCGCGATCGCGGCGGCCGGCGTGCGGGTCGCGATCACGACCGACCACCCGGTCGTGCCGATCAACTTCCTGGTCCACCAGGCGACGCTCGCGGTGAAGGAGGGCCTGCCGCCGCAGACGGCGCTGGAGGCGCTGACGGTCAACCCGGCGTCGTTCTTCGGCCTGGAGGGGCGCGTCGGCGCGCTCGAGCCCGGCCGCGACGGCGACGTGGTGGTCTGGTCCGGCGACCCGCTGGACGTGCACGCGCGCGTCGAGCACGTGCTCATCGAGGGCCGCACCGTCTACACGTGGGACGCGGAGGCGGGCGTCGGCCGGGTGGTCGAGCGCGCGGAGCGCTTCACCGCCTGACGTCGCCCGCCGGCGGGTCCGTCGTCCTCGTCGTCGTGGACGGCCGGGACGACGGACCCGCACGCACCGCGGTCGGACGGTTCAGCCGCGCAGCTCGAGGTACCGCGCGATGAGCGCACGCGTCGACGGGTCCTGGGCGTCCAGCGCCGCCGCGTCGCCCTGCACCGCGGGGGCGATCTCCATCGCCAGCTTCTTGCCCAGCTCGACGCCCCACTGGTCGAACGAGTCGATGCCCCACACGACGCCCTGCGCGAAGGTGATGTGCTCGTACAGCGCGATGAGCTGGCCGACCACCGACGGCGTCAGCGCCGGCGCCAGGATCGACGTCGTGGGCCGGTTCCCCGAGAACACGCGCGCCGGGACGATGTCCTCGGCCGTGCCCTCGGCGCGGACCTCGTCGGCCGTCTTGCCGAACGCCAGCGCCTTGGTCTGGGCGAAGAAGTTCGCGAGGAAGAGGGCGTGCACGTCCGTCTCGCCGTCGCGCAGCGGGTAGGCGGGGTTCGCGACGGCGATGAAGTCGGCGGGGATGAGCCGCGTGCCCTGGTGGATCAGCTGGTAGAACGCGTGCTGCCCGTTGGTGCCGGGCTCGCCCCAGAACACCTCGCCGGTCTGCGTGGTGACGGGCGTGCCGTCCCAGCGGACCGACTTGCCGTTCGACTCCATCGTGAGCTGCTGCAGGTACGCGGGGAAGCGGTGCAGCTGCTGCGCGTACGGGAGCACGGCGTGGGTGTGCGCGCCGAGGAAGTTGACGTACCAGACGTTGAGCAGGCCCATGAGGAAGGGCACGTTCTGCGCGAGCGGCGTCGTGCGGACGTGCTCGTCGACGGCGTGGAAGCCCTCGAGCAGGTCGCCGAACGCGTCCGGGCCGATCGCGATCGCGAGCGACGTGCCGATCGCGGAGTCGACCGAGTAGCGCCCGCCGACCCAGTCCCAGAACCCGAACGCGTTGTCGGGGTCGATGCCGAAGTCGGCGACCTTGTCGAGCGCCGTCGAGACGGCGACGAAGTGCTTCGCGACGGCCTCGCGGCGCGCCTCGTCCGAGTCCGCGAGGTGCCCGTCGGCGGTGAGCCGCTCCCACAGCCACTGCCGGGCCAGGCGCGCGTTCGTCAGCGTCTCGAGCGTCGTGAAGGTCTTCGACGCGACGATGAACAGCGTGGTCGCGGGGTCGAGGTCGGCGGTCTTCTGCGCCATGTCGGTCGGGTCGATGTTCGAGACGAACCGCACCTCGAGGCCGTCCTGCACGTAGGGCTCGAGCGCCTCGTAGACCATCACCGGGCCGAGGTCCGAGCCGCCGATGCCGATGTTGACGACCGTGCGCACGCGCTCGCCGGTGACGCCCGTCCACTCGCCCGAGCGCACCTGCTCGGCGAACGCGGCGACCCTGCCGAGCACCTCCTGGACGTCGTCGTCGACCTGCTGCCCGTCGACCACGAGCGGCGGCTCCGCGTCGGCGGGGCGGCGCAGGGCCGTGTGCAGCACGGCCCGGTCCTCGGTGACGTTGATGTGCTCGCCGGCGAGCATCGCGGCGAAGCGGTCGGTCAGGTGCACCTCCTCGCCGAGGCGCACGAGCAGGGCCAGCGTCTCGTCGGTGACGAGGTTCTTCGACAGGTCGACCGTCAGGTCCGCGAGCCCGAACGTGAGGCGGCTCGCGCGCTCCGGGTCGGCGGCGAACCAGCCGCGCAGGTCCGGGCGGAGCGTGCTCTCGTGCTCCGAGAGGGCCTGCCAGGCGCTCGTGGTCGTCGGGTCGGTGGGCGGCGTGGGCACGTGGGCCTCCGGGTGCGCGATGGGTGCTGGCGGTGCGACGGCCGCGGGCCCGCGCCGCACGGGCGCGGGCGACGTCGACCACGGTCCACCGTAGGGCCGCGGGGGCGGGGCCCGCACGGGACGTCCGGCCACCCGCGCCCGCGCCGTCGGGGCGGCTCCGCGGCCGCCCGGCCCGGCGCGCTGCCTACAGTGGGCGGCATGAGCCGCCTCCCCGTCTGGCCGGTCGCCGCCGCGACCCTCGTCCTCGGCTTCGCGCTCGCGCAGGGCACGGGGGTGCGTGCGCTCGGTGGTGCGGTGCTGCTCGCCGGCGGCGCCTGGTGCGCGTGGCGTGCGGGCCGGCGCGTGGGGTGGGCGGCCGCCGTCGCCGTGGTCGTGGTCGCCGTCGTCGCGTTCGTCCTGTCGCACGTGGTGGCGGACCTGCTCGGCGCGTGGCCGTCGGTCCTGCTCGCGGCCGCGGTGCTCGGCGCGACGACGTGGGCGGTGGTCGACCGGCCGCGGACGCGGGGCGCCGCCGTGGCGACGCCCCGCCCGTGAGCGACCGCCTCAGCGGTAGGTGACGGACGCGGTGCTGTAGCCGCAGGCCGCGCTGGGGCCCGAGCCGGTCTTCGACGGCTCGCCCGAGGTGACGCCCTTGTACTCCTCGCAGATGACGATCTTGCGGGAGGCGTCGCCGACGATCGTCACGCCCGTGAGGGTCGCGCGGTCGCCGAGGTTGGAGTTGATGCCGACGAGGGACTTGCCGGGTGCGGTGACCCGGACGTCCTCGACGCGCACCGTGCGGGCGTACTGCTTCGAGCAGTTCCCGCACGAGCGGTAGAGCTTGCCGAAGTCGCTCACCTGGAAGTTCCGGATGACGAACGTGCCCGGGCCGTTGTGCTGGAACACCTTGTCGGACGCACCGCGGGCGCCGCCGCCGACGACCGTCATGGTTTGGGAGGCCGACGTGCCCTTGAACGTCGCCGCGTCCTCGCCGACGTCCTCCCACCACACGTTCTCCAGCGTGCACGTGCCCAGGCAGTGGATGCCGTCGCCCGCGCCCTCGCCGAGGATGACGTTCTTGAGCACCGCGCCGTCGGCGAGCTGGAACATCGGCGGCTGCGACTCGCCCTGGTCGCCGGAGGAGATCCCGTAGTGGCGCACGAGGCCGAGGTCGCGCGTGCCCGAGATCGTGATGGTGGCGGACACCTTCTGCTGGCCCGTCGCGCTCGGCCAGGCGGGGGACGTGCCGGGTGCCGCGGTCGGCGTGCTCGTGGGCGCGGTCGTCGGGCGCGGCGTGGCCGAGGCCGTCGGGGTGGCTGACGCCGTGGGGCGCGGCGTGGCCGTCGGCGCGGTGGTCGGCGCCGTGCCGGTGCCCACCTGCACGAGCCGCCACTGCTGGTGGTACGACTTCGCGTCGGTCCCCTGCGTGATCGCCGCACCGGCCGCCTTGGAGGCGCCCGCCACCTGCAGCACCTTGTCCGAGTGCTCGACGGCGAGCCGCACGTACGCCGACTGCGCCAGAAGGCGCACCTGCTGGTGGGCGGCGTCCGTGTCGGTCGCCTGGCGCACGGCGGCGCCGTCGGCGGTGGACGCGCCCGCGACCTCGACGACCTTGCCGGACTGCCGGTTCTGCAGGCGGTAGCGGCCGTCGCCGGACGCGAGGAAGCGGAACTGCTGCGCCGTGGCCTCGGTGCGCGTGCCCTGCTGCAGGACCGCGCCGGCGGCGGTCGAGGCGTCGCGGACCTCGAGCACCTTGTCGCTCTTGCGGCTGACGAGGACGTACCAGGCGGACGGGTCGACGGTCGCGGCCGACGCGGTGACGGCCGTGACGAGCCCGAGGGCACCGCCGACGGCCACGGTGAGCGCCGCGGCCACGGCGACGCGCCAGGGGCGGCGCGTGGAGGAGGGGGACATGAACTGCCTCTCGAGAGGGGAAGCGCTTGCTGAGCCATCCGACCACGTGGGGCGGATCGGACAAAAGCCCCAGGAGCGTGACGGTTCGATGAGAACAGGTGCGGCACAGGAGTGCGCGTGACCTGCGCCACTGCGACGATCGGAGGGTGAGGCGGACGGCGTGGGGGAGCGGCGGGCTCGTGTGCTGCGGGCTGACGACGCTCGACGTGCAGCAGACGGTCGAGGCGCTGCCCGGGCCGGACGAGAAGGTCGTCGCGGACGACCTGCACGTCACGTTCGGCGGTCCCGCCGCGAACGCCGCCGCCGTCGCGGTGGCGCTCGGCGTGCCCGCCCGCCTCGTCACGGCCCTGGGGGCAGGCCCGCTCGCCGACGTGGCGCGTGCCGGGCTCGCGGACGCCGGCGTGGAGGTCGTCGACCTCGCCGCCGCGCGCCCGGGCGTGCTGCCCGTCTCGACCGTGCTGGTCACGCGCGCGACGGGGGCGCGCGCGGTGGCGTCCGTCAACGGCGCCCGTGCGGGGGAGGTCGTCGCGGACGGTCCCGTGGGTGAGCTGCTCGAGGGGGCCGCCGCGGTGCTCGTCGACGGCCACCTGCCCGGGGTCGCGACCGCGCTCGCGGGCGCGGCGCGTGCGGCCGGCGTCCCGGTGCTCCTCGACGGGGGCAGCTGGAAGCCGGGGACGGACGCGCTGCTCGGGCACGTCGACCTCGCCGTGCTGTCCGCGGACTTCCGGCCGCCGGCCGCGGCGGCCCCCGGGCGCCCCGAGGACGTCGACGCGCTGCTCGACGCCGTGGCGGCGCACGGCCCGCGCTTCGTCGCGCGCTCGGCGGGCGCCGGTCCGGTCCGCGTGCGGGTGGCGACGGCCGGTGCGGCGGCGGTGCACCGCACGTCGGTGCGCCCCGCGCACCTGCTGCCCGGGGCCGTCGTCGACACGCTCGGTGCGGGGGACGTGCTGCACGGCGCGATGGCGGCGGCGCTCGTGCGCGGCGCGACGCCGCTCGTGGCGCTGGCGGAGGGCGTGCGCTGCGCGACGCTCTCGGTGGAGCACCGCGGCGCGCGCGGGTGGCTCGGCGCGCGCGGCGTCGCCGCCGCCGGCTGAGCCAGAGCGCACGCCGCCCGCCCCCTGGCGGGTGGCGTCGTGCGCGCGTGCTACGGCCCTGTGAACCAGCGGTCACGATGTGATCACGGTCACGACACCTCCTTGACGCAGATTTGTAAGGAAGGTCTACTAACAAACGTGACGACGACGACGCGGTCGGCGGGCGGCCCCGCGACCAACCCGGTGCGGCGCGGTCTGCGCCCCACCACCAAGGTGCTCCCGGAGCACGCCCGCGCGCACAACCGCTCGCTCGTCCTCGGCCACCTCTTCCACGAGGGCCCGTCGTCCCGCGCCGACATCGCCCGCAGCACCGGCCTCACCCGCGTGACCGTGTCCGACCTCGTCGCGGCGCTGCTCGGGGAGGGGCTCGTCGCCGAGCTCGGCGTGCGGTCCGAGGGACGCGTCGGCAAGCCCGCCACCCTCGTCGGGCTCCGCTCGGCCGACCACCACGTCGTCACCGTCGACCTCACGGACGACGAGACCGTGCTCGGCGCCGTCATGACCCTCGACGGCGAGGTCGTCACGCGCATCCACGAGCCCAGCGCCGGCACCACGGGCGCCGCCGCCGTCGACCTCGTCGAGGACGTCTGCCGCCGCCTCGTCGACGCGGCCACGCACCCGGTCGTCGGCGTCGGCATCTCCTCGCCCGGCGTCATCGACGACACCGGCGCCGTGCGCGAGGCACCCAACCGCGGCTGGTTCGACGTCCCGCTCGCCGCCCGGCTCACCGCCGCCCTCGGCGTCGCCGTGCACGTCGCCAACGACGCCAACACCCGTGCGCTCGGCGAGTACACGTTCGGCGGCGCGGACGCCAGCACGATGATCGTCACCGTCGGCCAGGGCGTCGGCGCCGGGCTGCTCGTCGACGGCTCGCTGGTCCGGGGCCGCGGGCACGCCGCCGGCGAGATCGGCCACGTGACGGTGGTCGACGAGACCACGGCGGGCGAGGACGCGCAGGGCTGCGCGTGCGGTCGCCGCGGCTGCCTCGAGACCGTGCTGAGCGCGCCGGCCCTGCGCCGCCGCGTCGCCGGCCTCGACCCCCAGGACTCCGACGCCGCGCTGGCGTCGGTCGGCCGGATGCTGGGGCGCGCCCTGGCACCCGTCGCCAGTGCGCTCAACCTCGCCGAGGTCCTGCTCTCCGGCCCGCCGGAGCTGCTCGACGGACCCCTGCGGGAGGCGGCGCTCGCCACCGTGCGCGCCCGGACGATGCCCGTCATCGGGCACGACCTGCGCCTGCGGATGGCGGCTCTCGACGAGGACGCGGCGCTCGCGGGCGCCGCCGTGCTCGTCCTCTCCGGTCAGCTCGGGATCACGTGACGGTCCCGAGCCGACAGGCCGGCTCGGGGTCACGTGACGACCCCGAGCCGACCGTCATCAGGTCGGCAGCTACCCCCGGCGTCGTCGGCGTGACGACCGCCTCGCTCATGGGAGGAACCCCAACGTGAAGATCCTACGTTTCGCGGCCGCCGGCTTCGCGGCGGCGCTCACGCTGACGGCGTGCTCGTCCGGTTCGGCAGGCGGCTCCACCGACGCGACGGACGGGGGCTCGGAGGGGGCCGAGATCCGCGTCTGGCTCGTCGGCACGGACACGCCCGAGGACGCCCGGACGTACCTCAAGGAGACGTTCGAGGAGGAGCACCCGGGCTCGACCCTGGTGATCCAGGAGCAGTCGTGGACCGGCCTGGTCGACAAGCTCACGACGTCGCTCTCCGGCTCCGACAGCCCCGACATCGTCGAGGTCGGCAACACGCAGGCGGCGACGTTCACGTCGTCCGGCTTCTTCGCCCCGCTCGACGACGTCGCGGAGGAGCTGGGCGGCGACGACCTGCTCCCGGGCTTCGTCGAGGCCGGCACGTGGGACGGCACGTTCTACGCCGCGCCGTACTACGCCGGCTCGCGCGTGGTGTTCTACAGCCAGCAGGTGCTCGGCGGCGCCGCGGTGCCGACGACGCTCGACGAGTACGTCGCCACGGCGAAGGCCGCGCGGACCGAGACGCACTCGGGCGTCTGGTTCCCCGGCCAGGACTGGTACAACATGCTCCCGTTCGTCTGGGAGAACGGCGGCTACATCGCGGAGCAGAACGGCGACGAGTGGGAGGCCGGCTTCTCCACCGAGGGCGGCATCGCCGGCCTGACGCAGGTCCAGGACCTGTTCCAGAACGCGTCGAACGCGCCCAAGGACGGCGACGAGACGAACCTGCAGGTGCCGTTCTGCGAGGGCGCGACGACGTTCCTCTCGGCGCCGAGCTGGATCAAGTGGTCGATCCTGGCCGAGGCCGACGCGGAGGTGCCGGGCTGCCCGGAGACCTTCGGCGCCGACCTGCACGCGTTCCCGCTGCCCGGCAAGGACGGCGGCGCGGCGCAGGTGTTCGCCGGCGGCTCGAACGTCGCGGTCGCGGCGAAGTCGGCCAACCCCGACCTCGCCAAGGACGCGCTCGCGATCATGCTGTCGGACGAGTACCAGACGATCCTGGCGGAGAACGGCCTCATCCCGGCCAAGGTCTCCCTCGCGGACGCGCTGCCGGACGACGAGGTCACGGCGGCCGCCGCGGCCGCCGCGGCCAACGCGCAGCTGACGCCGGCCACGCCCAAGTGGGGTGACGTCGAGGCGCAGAAGGTCATGCAGGACGCGCTCGTCCGCCTCGCGCAGGGCGAGGACGTCGAGGCGGTCGCCGAGGAGCTCGACTCCACGATCGAGTCCATCCTCAACGGCTGACCGGACGCGCCGGGCCCCGCCC
>NZ_JBHUZW010000134.1:0-10480 GCF_042667215.1 Cellulomonas sp. NPDC057328
GGCTCCGCACCGGGCGGCGGCGTCGGACGCGGCGCGTCGGGCGGGGCGGCGGCGGGCGGGGCGCCGGGCGGCACGGTCGTCGTCGCGCCCTCGCCGTCGCGCGCGGCGCTCGGCGGGCCGTCCTCGGGTCCCATCCCGTCACCGTACGTCGCGCGTGCCACGGCGTCCCGGGCGCCGTCTCCTCACACCACCGCCGGTGCCGGTGTGCGCAGAAGGTTCCGCCGGGGTAACGCACGCGTGCCGCCGCCCGAAACACGCGGTTCGTAGCGTCGAGGCACGCCCCGCGGAGGGCCCGCAGCACCCGCACGGCACCACTGCACGGCACCCGTCACCCAACCGGAGGCACCCATGGACGCCCCTCGCCACCTCGTCGTCGTCGGCGGCGGCATGGTCGCCCAGCGCCTCGTCGAGGCCCTGCGCGACCGCGACACCGCCGGCACGTGGCGCGTCACCGTCCTCGCGGAGGAGCCGCGCCGACCGTACGACCGCGTCGCGCTGACGAGCTTCTTCGCCGGCCGCACCCCCGAGGACCTCGCCCTCGGCGACGCCGACCTGTGGGACGACCCGCTCGTGACGCTCGTGCGCGGCGACGCCGTGACGGCCGTCGACCGCGAGGCCCGCACCGTCACCGCCGCGTCCGGCCGCACGTACGCGTACGACCACCTCGTGCTCGCGACCGGCTCGTACGCGTGGGTGCCGCCCATGGAGGGTGCCGACCTGCCCGGCGTGTTCGTGTACCGCACCCTCGACGACGTCGCCGCGCTGCGCGGGTACGTGCAGGGCCTGCAGGCGGAGCGGCCGCACCAGGTCCGCGGCGTCGTCCTCGGGGGCGGACTGCTCGGCCTCGAGGCGGCGGGCGCGCTCGACGCGCTGGGTGCCCGCGCCACGGTGCTCCAGGTCGACACGCACCTCATGTCGGCGCAGGTCGACCTCGGCGGCGGCGAGGCGCTGCGCCGGCTCATCAACCGCATCGGCATCGGCGTCCGCACGCAGGCCATGACGACGCGGGTGCACGAGCACCGCCGGGGCGGCGTCGGCCGCGTCGAGCTGGCGGACGGCACGCGCCTCGACGCGGACGTCGTCGTCGTGGCGGCGGGCGTGCGACCGCGGGACGAGCTCGCGCGCGCCGCCGGCCTGGCCGTGGGCCCGCGCGGCGGCGTGGTCGTCGACGACACCTGCCGCTCGGACGACCCCGACGTGTCGGCGGTCGGCGAGGTCGCCTGCATCCGGGGCGCGTGCATCGGCCTCGTCGCCCCCGGCTACACGATGGCCGAGATCACGGCCGACCGGCTGCTGGGCGGCTCCGCGACGTTCCCGGGCGCCGACACGGCCACCAAGCTCAAGCTCGCGGGCGTCGACGTCGCGAGCTTCGGCGACGCGTTCGCGCGCACGCCGGGCGCGCTCGAGATCGTCTGGGCCGACCCGGTCGCGGGCGTCTACAAGAAGCTCGTGCTGTCGGACGACGCGCGCACCCTGCTCGGCGGCGTCCTCGTCGGCGACGCGAGCGCGTACGCGAGCCTGCGGCCCATGCTCGGCCGCGAGCTGCCCGGCGACCCGTCGGCGTTCCTGCTCCCCGAGGGCACCGGCGGCGCTCCCGACCTCGAGCTGCCCGACGACGCCGGCGTCTGCTCCTGCAACAACGTCACCGCCGGGGCGATCCGGCACGCCGTGACCGACGAGGGCTGCCACGACCTCGGCGCCGTCAAGGGCTGCACGCGCGCCGGCACGAGCTGCGGGTCGTGCCTGCCGCTCGTCAAGAAGCTCATGGCGACCGAGCTCGAGAAGCTCGGCGTCACGGTCAGCACCGCGCTGTGCGAGCACTTCGCGCTGTCCCGGGCCCAGCTCTACGACGCGGTCCGCGTCGCCGGCTCGCGCACCTTCACCGAGGTCGTCGAGCGGTTCGGCACGCGCGCCGCCGGTCGCGGCTGCGACATCTGCAAGCCGGCCGTCGCGTCGATCCTCGCGACCACCGCCCCCGGGCACGTCCTCGACGGCGAGCGCGCCGCCCTGCAGGACACCAACGACCACGTCATGGCGAACCTGCAGAAGGACGGCTCCTACTCGGTCGTCCCGCGCATCCCCGGCGGCGAGGTCACCCCCGAGGGCCTCATCGCCATCGGTGCGGTCGCGAAGGACTACGGCCTCTACACGAAGATCACCGGCGGGCAGCGCATCGACCTGTTCGGCGCCCGCATCGACCAGCTGCCGCACATCTGGCAGCGGCTCGTGGACGCCGGGTTCGAGTCCGGCCACGCGTACGGCAAGTCCCTGCGCACGGTGAAGTCGTGCGTCGGGTCGACGTGGTGCCGGTTCGGCGTGCAGGACTCGGTCGCGCTCGCCGTGATGCTCGAGCTGCGGTACCGCGGCCTGCGCTCGCCGCACAAGATCAAGCTCGGCGTCTCCGGGTGCGCCCGCGAGTGCGCCGAGGCCCGCGGCAAGGACGTCGGGGTCATCGCCACCGACAAGGGCTGGAACGTCTACGTCGGCGGCAACGGCGGCTTCACGCCCCGGCACGCGCGGCTCCTCGCCGAGGACCTCGACACCGAGACGCTCGTCCGCACCATCGACCGCTTCCTCCTCTACTACGTCCGCACCGCGGACCGCCTGCAGCGCACGGCGCCGTGGATCGAGGAGGTCGAGGGGGGCCTGGACGGCGTGCGCGCGGTCGTCATGGAGGACTCCCTCGGCATCGCGGCCGACCTCGACGCGCAGATGGCGCAGCACGTCGACGAGTACGAGGACGAGTGGCGCGCCACCCTCGACGACCCCGAGAAGCTCCGCCGCTTCGCGTCGTTCGTGAACGCCCCCGACGTGCCCGACCCGTCCCTGGCCTACGTGCCCGAGCGCGGCCAGGCCCGCCCCGCCACCGCCGCCGAGCGGGCCGCCGCCGCGAGCGGCGCGCCCGTCCTCGTCGCCGGCTCGACCCTGGAGGTCCGGTCGTGACCCTGCTCGACGCCACCCCCGCCGCCGCGGCACCGCGGCGCACCTGGCTCCCCGTCTGCCGGCTCGACGACCTCGCGCGCGAGCGCGGCGTCGCGGCCCTCGTCCCCGACGGCCCCGACGGGCGGCTCGAGCAGGTCGCCCTGTTCCGCCTCGTCGACGACCGCGTGCTCGCCGTCCAGCAGCACGACCCGTTCAGCGACGCCCACGTGCTGGCGCGCGGCATCGTCGGCTCGCGGCAGGCCGACGGCGACGAGGTGCCGACCGTCGCGTCGCCCATGTACAAGCAGGTGTTCGACCTGCGCACCGGTGCGTGCCTCGACCCGGCCGGCAAGCAGCCCGTGCCGGGCCTGCCCGCCGACCTGCGCACGTGGCCCGTGCGGGTCGTCGCCGGCACGGTCGAGGTCGCCGTCGCCGACGCGCCGGCGGGGGACGCGCCGTGACCGCCCTGCTGGGGGTCGAGCTCGCCGGGCGCACGGTCGTCGTCGCCGGCGGCGGCCCCGTGGCCGCGCGCCGCGTGCACGCGCTGCTCGGCGAGGGCGCGCACGTCCGCATCGTCGCGCCCGCCGTGTGCGAGCCGATCGCCGACCTCGTCGTCGCCGGCGCCGTCCGGTGGGTCGACCGGGAGGTCGTCCCGTCCGACCTCGACGACGCGTGGCTCGTGCACACCGCCACGGGGGACCGGTCCACCGACCAGGCGGTCGTCGCCTGGGCCACGGCCCGGCGCGTCTTCTGCGTCGACGCCGGCGGACCGCGCCGGCCCGCCCGCGGCACCGCCCGCACGCCGGCGACGACCCGCGCCGGCGACGTCCTCGTCGGCGTCGTCTCCACCGGCGGCGCGGACCCCCGGCGCTCCGTGCAGGTCCGCGACGCGCTCGCCACCACGCTGCGCGAGGGACGCGTCGACCTGCGCGCGCGGCGGCAGCGCACGCCCGGGCAGGGGCGCGTCGTCCTCGTCGGCGGCGGACCCGGGGACGTCGACCTGCTCACCGTCGCCGGCCGCCGCGCGCTCGCGGAGGCCGACGTCGTCGTCACCGACCGGCTCGGCCCCACGGCGGTGCTCGACGAGCTCCCCGACGACCTCGAGGTCGTCGACGTCGGCAAGACGCCCGGGCACCACCCCGTCCCGCAGGCGGAGATCAACCGCATCCTCGTCGAGCAGGCGCAGCGCGGACGCGTCGTCGTGCGCCTCAAGGGCGGCGACCCGTTCGTCTACGGCCGCGGGGGCGAGGAGGTGCTCGCGTGCCGGGAGGCCGGCGTGCCCGTCACCGTGCTGCCCGGCGTCAGCAGCGCGTTCGCCGCGCCGGCAGCCGCGGGCATCCCGCTCACGCACCGCGGCACCGTCGGTGCCGTGCACGTGATGAACGGGACCGACGGCTGGTCGGTCGCCGCGCTCACCGGCCTGCGCGACGCGTCGTGCACCGTCGTCGTCCTCATGGGCGTCGGCGCGCTGCCCGGGCTCGCGGCGCACGCGCTCGCGGAGGGCGTGCCGCCCTCGACGCCGGTCGCGGTCGTGGAAGAGGCGACGCTCGGCGGGCAGCGCGTGACCCGCGCACCGCTCGACGGCATCGTCGGCGTCGCCGCCGCGGCGGGGGTCCGTGCGCCCGCGGTGATCGTCCTCGGCGCCGTCGCGGCGCCCGGTCTGCTCGAGCCCGACGGGCGCGCGCTGCCGGTCGTCGACCCCGCGTCGCCGGACACGATGGCGCACGACCCGGCGCCGCCCGCGACAATGGTCCGGTGACGGCCGACGTGATCGACCAGACGCTCGCCGGGTGCGTCGTGCTGGTGACGGCCGACCGCCGGGCCGGCGAGCTCAGCGCAGCCCTGCAACGACGGGGCGCGACGGTGCGGCACGCCCCCTCCCTCGGGATGGTCCCGCACACGGACGACGCCCTGCTCCTCGCGGAGACGCGCCGCGTCCTGACCGACCCGCCCGACACGGTCGTCGTCACCACCGGCATCGGGTTCCGCGGCTGGGTCGAGGCCGCCGACGCCGCCGGCCTCGCCGACCGGCTCGTCGACACGCTGCGCGGCACCCGGATCATCGCGCGCGGGCCCAAGGCCCGGGGCGCGATCCAGGCCGCCGGGCTGAGCGCCGACTGGGTGGCGGAGTCGGAGACGAGCGCGGAGATCGCGGAGGTGCTGCTCGACGAGGGCGTCGCGGGCCGCGACATCGTCATCCAGCACCACGGCGCCGGTGCGGACGGCCTCGACGAGGCGTTCGTCGTCGCCGGTGCGCGCGTGCGCAACCTCGTCGTCTACCGGTGGGGCCCGCCGCCCGACCCGGCGGTCGTGGCGGCGTCGACCCGCGCGGTGGCCGACGGCGAGGTCGACACGGTCGTGTTCACGTCAGCGCCCGGTGCGGCCGCGTGGCTCGCCGCCGCCGACGCCGAGGGCGTCACCGACGGCGTCGTCGCGCGCTACCGCGCCGGCACCGTCGTGTTCGCCGCGGTGGGGCCCGTGACCGCCAAGCCGCTCGAGGAGCGCGGCATCGCGCCGCTGCTGCCCGACCGCGGCCGCCTGGGCTCGCTCGTGCGCGCGATCGTCACGCACTACGGCGGGCTCGAGGCGCTCGACACCGTGGCGGGACCGCTGCGCGTGCACCGGGCGGCCGCCGTGCTCGACGGGCACGTGCTGCCGCTGTCGCGCACGGGCCTGGAGGTGCTACGGCTCCTCGCCGCCGCACGCGGCTCGGTCGTGCCGCGCGACCGGGTGCTCGACGCGCTGCCGGGGGAGTCGGCCGACCCGCACGCCGCCGAGGTCGCCGTCGCGCGGCTGCGCGAGGCGACGGGCAGCCGCGAGCTCATCCGCACCGTCGTCAAGCGCGGCTACCGCATCGAGCTGCAGGAGCAGGCATGACCGGCACCGTCCGACCCACCGGCACCGTCCCGTCCACCGGCACCGTCCCGTCCACGGGCACCGTCCCGCCCACCATTACCGCACCCGTGCTCGTCGGGTGCTCGCACGGCACCGACAGCCCGGCCGGTCGGGCGGCGATCCGGTCGATCCTCGCCGACGTGGCCGCGGCTCGCCCGGACCTGGACGTGCGGGAGGCGTTCGTCGACGTGCAGGAGCCGGAGGTCGCGGACGTCGTCGCGGCGGCCCTCGAGGGCGCGCCGGCGGTCGTCGTGCCGCTCCTGCTCTCGGTGGGGTTCCACACGAAGGTCGACGTCGCCGCCGCGGTCGACCGCCCGGGCGCCGCCGCGTCGCGGCCGCTGGGGCCGGACCCGCGGCTCGTCGCGATCCTGGCGGACCGGCTCTCCGCGGCCGGGCTGCGGGACGAGGACGCGGTCGTGCTCGCCGCCGCGGGGTCGAGCGAGCCGGCGTCCGCCGACGCCGTCCGCGTCGTGGCCGCGGGGCTCGCCGAGCACCTCGGGCGGCCCGTGCACGTCGGCTTCGGCGCGGGCGCGCACCCGCGCGTGCCGGCCGCGGTGGTGGAGGCCCGCGCCGACCTGGCCGACGGCGGCCGCGTCGTCGTCGCGTCGTACCTGCTGGCGCCGGGCTACTTCCTCGACCGGGTGCTCGAGGCCGGGGCCGACGTGGTCACGGACGCCCTCGCCCCGGATCCCCGTCTCGCGGCGGTCGTGCTGGACCGCTACGCCGAGGAGAGCGCCGGCGCGACGGCGGCGTGGCGCACCGCCGCGGCCGGTACCCCCGCGCGACCTGCGGTGGCGGGGCCAGGCACCCACGCATAGCGTCGCTGGTGTCGGCTCGAGCCTGCGGCCGGCCGACCCCGGCGCCCGCCGCGCGGCACCGCCGACGCGGCCGGCGCACCCCCCGGCAGCCCCTGCGGAGGTGCGGAGATGAACACGTCCTCGACGTCGAAGGCGGCCACGGCGCCGTCCCCCGACGACCCGCGCAAGCCCGACTCGCCTGCCGACCTCGAGAAGCGGTCGTGGAAGTACGTGCTGCGCAAGACGTTGCGCGAGTTCGGCAAGGACCAGTGCACGGACCTCGCGGCGGCGCTCACGTACTACGGCGTGCTGGCCGTCGCGCCGGCCCTGCTGGCGATCGTGTCGCTGCTCGGCTTCGTCTCGGACCCCGAGCGGGCGGTCGAGCGGATCCTCGGCCTCGTCGACGACATCGCCCCCGGCGGGGCGACGGAGACGATCAGACCCATCCTCGAGAACCTCACCCAGGCGCCCGCCGCGGGGCTCGCGCTCGTCGTCGGTCTCGTGACGGCCCTGTGGTCCGCCTCCGGGTACGTGGCGGCGTTCAGCCGCGGCATGAACCGCGTGTACGAGATCGACGAGGGCCGGCCGATCTGGAAGCTGCGCCCGATCCTGCTGCTGGTCACGCTCGTGCTCGTCGTGATCGCCGTCCTCGTGGTGGCGATGCTGGTGCTGTCCGGCGGCGTCGCGCGGACGATCGGCGACGCCGTGGGCCTGTCCGACACCGCGGTCACGGTGTGGAACATCGCGAAGTGGCCCGTGGTGGTCGTGCTCGTCGCCCTCGCGATCGCGATCCTGTACCACGCGACGCCCAACGTGCGGCAGCCGAAGTTCCGCTGGGTCAGCGTCGGGGCGGTCGTCGCGATCGTCGTGTGGGTGCTCGCATCGCTCGGCTTCGCGTTCTACGTCGCGAACTTCTCGAGCTACAACGAGACCTACGGCTCGCTGGCCGGCGTCATCATCGCGCTGCTGTGGCTGTGGATCACGAACCTCGCGCTCCTGTTCGGCGCCGAGCTGGACGCCGAGCTCGAGCGCGGGCGCCAGCTGCAGGGCGGCATCGAGGCGGAGCGCTCGATCCAGCTGCCGCCGCGCGACACCAAGGCCAGCGACAAGAAGCAGGCCAAGGCGGAGGACGACGTCCGCCGGGGCCGCCAGGTCCGCGAGGCCGCGCAGCGCCGGCAGTCGGACGACGGGGGCGACCGCGACCGCGACGGCGGCGACCGCGGCGGCGAGACCCGCGGTGGGAGCCACGCGGCGCGCCGCGACGGCTGAGGACCTCACCGGCACGCCACGACGCCCGCGGACCTGCTCGCGCAGGTCCGGGGGCGTCGTCGTCGGTAGGCGTCGTCGGTGGGCGTCGTCGTCGACGGAGACCGGCGGAGGGGTCAGCCGGCCGTGTGCCGGACGCCGCCCGCGCCGCCGCTCGGCACCGGCACCCGCACGCCGCGGGCGGGGCTCGCGACGCCCGTGCGGCGGCCCGGCCACGACAGCAGCACGAACATGTCGCGCTCGCCGCGCGGGCCGACGAGCGACGCCCGGACCACGGGGACGACACCGTCACGGTCGCAGCCGGTGAGCTCGTCCGCGAGCGTGCGGCCCCACGAGGCCCCGAGGCGCCCGATCGTCTCGCCGTGCGCGTCGAGCAGGCGCAGGCCGTGCTCGTCGCGGGAGACCTCGAGCTTGAAGCGGCCGAGCCGGTCGGGGCGCGGCAGCACGCCGTCGCCCTCGCGGAACCCCTCGACCCGCACGGTGACGTGACCGCCGGCGCGCGGGACGATCCGCGTCTCGGGCCGGGTGACGCGTGCCCGCGTCATCGCGGCAGGGGGAGGCCGGCGGCCTCGGCCAGGTACTCGCAGACGCGGTACGGGTCGCCACGGAACTCGCGGACGCGCGCCACGACCTGCGACGCGATCTCACGGATGGGCACGTTGCCGTTGTTCGACGCCGCGCGCAGCACCCCGAAGGCGCTCTCGGCGTCGATGCCGTAGGCGAAGGCGACGATGCCCTTCGCCTGCTCGATCTGCGCGCGGTGCGCCGCCGAGGCGGCGATGTCGCGGTTCGCCTCGTCGCGCGAGCGCTCCGCGACGTCGTCCGTGAGGTCGACGAAGTACCCGGTGAGCGTGGTGATCCGGCCGACGCCACCCACCGCCTCGCCCTGGCCCACGAACGCGACGACGCGTGCGCGCCCGGTGGCGTCCATGATGCGGTGCACGCTCGCGAACGGGCTCCGGCCGGCGGCGGCGTCGTGCAGCAGCGCACGTGCGGCGTCGCGGTCGTCGGGGTGCTTGTGCGCCAGCACGAGGGCCGTCGTCGGCACCACCTCGTGCGGCTCGAAGCCGTGCAGGCGGTAGACGTCGTCGGCCCACCACCAGCTGTCGTCACGGATCTCGTACCTGAACGAACCGGCCCGGGTGGGCGTCCGTACGGACGCCCGCTGCGGGCGCTCCGGTGCTGCGTGCACGGGCTTCCTCCACGAAATGATGCATCCGTGGGCCACGCCCTGACCCCTCCTGCACCGTACCCCGGCATGTCGGACATGCGCACGCGGAGCGGGAGGGGTCCGGGCAGGCCGGACGACGAGGTGTCGGCGTCCGGGACGGTCGGCTCCAGCTCCGGCGACGACGCGCGAACACGTCACCACGGGACGTCGGGGCGCGCACCCCGAACGGCGGCCTGCACGCGTCTGCGCAGGTCCCGGCGCCGGTCCCGTCCTCTTCCGGTGGTGGCGGTCCCGGGTCCGTGGGAGGGTCGCCCTGCACTCACCGGGCGCCGCCGGCCGTGGCCGTGGCAGCCCCATGACCAGCAACGACGTCACGCCGCGGGCGTGACCGACGCACGCGGAGGTGCTCATGGCGGGTTCGGACGGCGTGACGACGGGCCGGGTGGTCGTCACCGGCGGCGCGGGGTTCCTCGGCAGCCACCTGTGCACGGCGCTCGTCGAGCGCGGCGCCCACGTGGTCGCCCTCGACAACTTCCTCACCGGCACGCCGGCCAACGTCGCGCACCTCATGGACTCGCCGCGGTTCCGGCTGCAGCGCTGCGACGTCACGGACTTCGTGCACGTCCCCGGCGACGTCGACCTGGTCCTGCACTTCGCGTCGCCGGCGTCGCCCGTGGACTACCTCCAGCTGCCGATCCACACGCTGAAGGTGGGCTCGATCGGCACCAACCACGCGCTCGGCCTCGCGATGGACAAGGGCGCGCGGTTCCTGCTGGCGTCGACGTCCGAGGTGTACGGGGACCCGCTGGTCCACCCGCAGCCGGAGTCGTACTGGGGCAACGTCAACCCGGTCGGGCCGCGCGGCGTCTACGACGAGGCCAAGCGGTACGCCGAGGCGCTGACGACCGCGTACCGCGCCACGCACGGCGTGGACACCGCGATCGTGCGCATCTTCAACACGTACGGCCCGCGGATGCGCCCGCACGACGGCCGCGCCATCCCCACCTTCATCCGCCAGGCGCTGGCCGGCGAGCCGCTCACCGTGGCCGGCGACGGCAGCCAGACGCGGTCCGTGTGCTACGTCGACGACCTCGTGCGCGGCATCCTGGCCCTCGCGGACAGCGGCCACCCCGGTCCGATGAACATCGGCAACCCCACCGAGCTGAGCGTGCGGCGCATCGCGGAGGACGTCGTCGCCGCCACCGGCTCGCGGTCGACGATCGAGTACGTTGCGCGCCCCGTGGACGACCCGGAGGTGCGCCGCCCGGACACGACGCTCGCGCAGCTCGAGCTCGGCTGGGAGCCGGACGTGGCGTGGCAGCAGGGCCTGGAGCGCACCGTGGAGTGGTTCGCGGGGGCGCTGGCGCGCACGGCCTGAGACGACCGGACGGCGACGGCCCCGGCACCCCGAGAGGGAGAGCCGGGGCCC
>NZ_JBHUZW010000135.1:0-10475 GCF_042667215.1 Cellulomonas sp. NPDC057328
CGCCCCCGCGCGCGGCCGTCCTCACCGGCGTGCCCGCCGAGGACGGGGCCGGCCGGCTCGCGCCGTCCGCCGCCACGTGGTGACCTGCGTCCGTGCAGGTGCGCCCGGTGACCCCGTCCGTGCTCGTCGACCACCTGGTCGACCGGGTGCTCGCCGGCGACGGCCGGCAGCGGGTGCTCGTCGACGGCGCCGCGCCGCTCGGTGCGGCCGACCTCGCGGACGCGCTGGTCGAGCCGCTGCGCGCCGCGGGCCGCGCCGTGGTGCGCGTGCACGCCGACGACTTCCTGCGGCCCGCGTCGCTGCGGTACGAGCACGGGCGCGAGGACCCCGACGCCTACCTCGAGGACCGCCTCGACGCCGGCGCGCTGGGGCGCGAGGTGCTGGACCCCTTCGCCGCCGAGGGCCGGTACCTGCCGACGCTGTGGGACGCCGGCCGCGACCGCGCCACCCGCGCCCCGTACGCGACCGCGGCCGGCCCGGCGGTGCTCGTGCTCGACGGGGAGCTGCTGCTCGGCCGCTGGTTCGACGCGGAGCTGACGGTCCACCTCACCGCGCGGCCGGCCACCCTCGCGCGCCGCCTCGGGGACGTGCGCGCGTGGCAGCTGCCCGCCTTCGCCCGGTACGAGGACGAGGTGGCGCCGCAGGACGTCGCCGACGTCGTGGTGCGCGTCGACGACCCGCGGCACCCGGCGCTCGTCGTCCGCTGACGCGCCCGCTCGCGGCGTGTCGCACGCGTGCAGCGGCGTGTCGGGCGGGGCGCGGAGATCGTCCCGCGGGCGTACGCACGGTGGGCGCACACCGTGCGCACGCCGTCGGGAAGAGGTGCGGTCCGGCGCCGACACGCCCGACGCCGACACGCAGGCACGCGCGTCGGCGTCGACCGCCCGGTCGGGTCCGGGCGGCCGACGACGTGACGGGGCGCGTGGTGACGTCGTCAGGCCGGGGCGGCCGTCGTCGCGACGGGCGCGGGCACGGCCTCGACCTCCGCGAGCTCGCGGTCGAGCGCCGCCAGCTGCTCGGCCTCGGACGCCCGCTCGTCCGCGGGGCGGGGCCGCAGCCACCCCACCAGCACGTACGTGCCGATGCCCGCGACCGCGGCCACGAGGGTCGCCCACCCGTCGAAGCCGGCGCCGACCAGGTCGTTCGGCACGTACAGCAGGTCGTTGGGCACGCCGTAGAGGGTGGGGGTGAGCGCGAGGAACGTGAGCCGGACGACGAGGCCGACGCCGGCCGCGACCAGCGCGGCGACCGCACCGGGACGCCGCCAGAACAGCCCGAGGGCGAACGGCGCGGCGAGGCACGCGAGCATGACGTCGAACGCGAGCGTCAGGAGGATGCCGGTCTGGGAGACGCGGATCGCGAGCACGGCACCGAGGACGCAGATCGGGACCATCGCCAGGCGGGTCCAGCGCAGCAGCGGGTCCGGACCCCCGACGACGATGCGCCGCTGCCCGAGCAGGTTCCGCACCGCGATGGCCGAGGTGGCGAGGATCGCGCCGGACGCGGTCGAGAACGAGGCGGCGACGATGCCCGACAGCACCAGGACCGCGAGCAGCGGCGGCGCGTGCTCGGCGAGGAGCGTGAACAGCACGGGCCCATCCTCGACGGAGATGCCGAGCACCGCCGACGCCGTCAGGGCGACGAGCGCGAACATGGTGCCGATCGCCGCGGTGAAGCCCGCGGCGACGAAGCACGAGCGCTGGGCCACCTCGGGGCTCCGCGCGCCGAAGACCCGCTGCATGAAGTCGATCGCGACGATGTCGCCGATGCCGAGCGCCACGAGCGTCGCCCAGTTGATCGGCGCACCCTGGGCGCTGTCGGTCAGCTGGCCGAGGTCGAACGGCCCGAGGCCCTCGGGCACGACGATGCCGTAGGTGTACGCGACCCACGCGAGCAGGCTGACGGCGGCGACCACGGTGATGGCGGTCTGGATCACCGCCGTGTACGCGTCGGAGAACAGGCCGCCGGCCACGGTGTAGGCGAGCACGAGCGCGATGGAGAGCAGCACGCCCCACGCGTAGGGGATGTGCGCGAACCGCTCCAGCAGGAACCCGCACGCGACGAGGTTGCCCGCGAGCAGCGTGACGAACGACAGCAGCATGACGAGCGAGGCGACGACCTCGGTGGGGCGGCCGTACCGGATGCGGAAGAAGTCGCCGAGCGTGAAGAGCTTCATGCGGTTGATCGGCTTGGCCAGGAACAGGCCGGTGAGCAGGAGGCAGATGCTCAGGCCGAGGGCGAGCGAGGCGCCGGACCAGAAGCCGAACTGCGACGTCAGGTCGGTGTTGCCGACGGTGGCGTTCGAGTCGACCGCGGCGGCGGTCAGCGAGACGGCGACGAGGGGGACGCCGAGGCGGCGGCCGGCGACGAGGTAGTTGGCGCTGTCCCCGTCCACCTTGCGCGCCACGGCGACGCCGACGACGAGGACGACCAGGACGGTCAGACCCACTCCAGCGATGATCATGAGGGCTCCCGGCGGGATGCGGCGGAGTCGAGGGGGCGCGCGCGGTGGCGCTGCGCGCGTTTCTGTCGTTCGACCCGTATTCATCCGCGCGGGTGTGACCGCCCCGCGTCCCGCACGAAACGATCGTGTTAAGCCGCCCGCACGCCGGTGCCGCCCGGCGCGTGCGAGTGGGGTGGCCCGTGCCTCAGTCCGCGGCGGCCGGCGCGGGCGCCGCGAGGCGGCGCCCGGTGCCCGCGTGCGCCGCCCGGTGCGCCGGCTCGAGGCCGACGAGGGCGAGCGCGGCGTCCGCGACGACGTCGGCGGTGCGGTCGTCGAGCGTGCCCGGCGCCCGGCGGCGCTGCAGGATGACGCTCTCGACGAGGCCCAGCACGAGCGCGGCGGTGCGCACGACGTCGTCCGCGGGGACGCCGCACGCGGCCACGAGCGCGCGGTACGCCGCCTCGAGCTCGGCGCGGCGGTCGTGGAACGGCGCGAACCGCTCGTCGTCGAGCTCGGGCAGCAGGTACAGCGCGCCGAGGTTGTCCTCGCCGGCGCGGAGCAGACGGACGTCGCCCGCGCACAGCGCCCACAGGCGGGCGGGTGCCGGCTCATCGCCCGCGAGCAGGGCGCGGGCGGCGTCGAGGGACGGCTGCACCGTGCCGAGCAGCAGCTCGAGCAGGACCGCGTGCTTGCCGGGGAAGTGGTGGTAGAGGGTCGCCTGCCGGACGCCGGCCACCTCGGCGAGCGCGTGCGTGCTCGTGCTGCCGTAGCCGACCGTGCAGAACAGGCGGGCGCCCGCGTGGAGGATGTCCTCGCGCGTGCCGCGCCCGGTGGGGGAGGCGCCCGCGGTCCGCGGGCGTCCGGTGCGGCGGGGCATGGTCGAGGACGCTAGCAGTGCGGCCCGGCGGGCCCGGACGACGGGCCGCACCGCCGGGCGCGGGTCCGGCTCGCACGGTAACGCGACCGCAACACGGTGCACACGGGCCCGTCACGGGGCGGGTGTTCGCTCCTTTCTGTCCACCGACAGAAAGGGGCGAGCCGATGAGCACCACGACCGACGGCACGTCGACCACCGCCGGAGCCCGTGCCCACGCCCGTGCGCAGGAGGGCACCGTCGTCGCCGAGCGGCCCTGGCTGCCGGCGTCCACGGTCCCGGCCGACGCGCTCGCGGGTGGCCTGCCGGCCGGCGTCGACGCCGCCGACCTCGTCTGGGCCGAGCGCGTCGCGGGCGGCGGGTACGCGCACCGCGAGCTCGCCCGCGGCACGCACGTGCGGCTCACCGACGTCACCGGTGACGCGAGCCTGGCCGCGGTCCTGTACAGCGCGGGCCGCACGCACGAGCGGCTCAACGTCGCCGACACCGTGAAGGTGCAGTGGCAGGTGTACACGGCGCCCGGCCAGCTGCTCCTGTCCGACCAGGGCCGCGTGCTCGCGACCGTCGTCGAGGACGCGTCCGGCCACCACGACACGGTGTTCGGGACGTCGTCGCGGGCCCGCAACGAGGCGCGCTACGGCGACGGCAGCCCGCACGGCGCGTCCCCGGCGGGGCGCGAGCTGCTCGTCCTCGCCGCCGCCAAGCACGGCCTGACCCGCCGCGACGTGCCGCCGTGCGTGACGTTCTTCCAGGGCGTGCGCGTGCGCGCCGACGGCACGGCCGAGACCACCGGCTCCGCCGGCGCGGGCGCGAGCGTCGTGCTGCGCCTGGAGATGCCGGCCGTGCTGCTGCTCGCGGCGACGGCCCACCCGCTCGACCCGCGCGAGCGGTGGAGCTGCGGCCCCGTCGACGTCCTCGCGTGGCGGGGCGCCCCCACCGCACCCGGCGACCCGCTGTGGGACGCCACCCCCGAGGGCCGCCGCGCCTTCCTCGCCACCGCCGACCACCTCACCGCCCGGGGGATCGCATGACGACCACCAGCACCGCCGCCACCAGCACCACCGGCACCGCCGCACCCGGGCGTCACACGTTCGGCCGCGTCCTGCACCGCGAGACCGTCGCGCCGCGCTCGCCGTGGTCGCACGTGCTGCGCCGCGGGCAGGTGCTCACGGTCGTGGACCTCGACGGCAACCAGGCCGTCGACTTCCTCGCCTACGACGCGCACGACACGGCGAACGCGTACAGCGCGCAGGCGACGCTGGCCGAGCAGGGGTCGGTGTTCCTCGTCCTCGGCTCCGTGCTGCGCACCGCCGACGGCGACCCGCTGCTCACGGTCGTCGACGACGACGTCGAGCGGCACGACACCCTCGGCGGCGCGTGCTCCAAGGAGTCGAACGTGCTGCGGTACGGCCCGCACACATGGGCGCAGCACGCGTGCGCCGACAACTTCCTCGCCGAGCTGTCCCGGTACGGCATGGGCAAGCGCGACCAGGTCTCCAACGTGAACTGGTTCATGAACGTGCCGGTCGACCCGGACGGCGCCCTCGGCATCGTCGACGGCATCTCCGCGCCCGGCCTGCGCGTCAGCGTGCGCGCCGAGCGCGACGTGCTCGTCGTCGTCTCCAACTGCCCGCAGGTCAACAACCCGTGCAACGGCTTCGACCCGAGCCGGGCCGAGATGGTCGTGTGGTCCGGCACCACCGAGGACGAGGGAGCCGCGTGATGGCGTTCGACACCCTGCTCGTCGCGAACCGCGGCGAGATCGCCGTCCGCATCCTGCGCAGCGCGCGCGAGCTCGGCCTGCGCACCGTCGCGGTGTTCTCCGAGGCCGACCGCGGCGCCCTGCACACCGAGCTCGCCGACGAGGCCGTCCTGCTCGGCCCGCCGCCCGCGGCGGAGAGCTACCTCGACGTCGACCGGGTGGTCCGCGCGGCGCTCGCGACCGGTGCCGGCGCGGTGCACCCGGGCTACGGGTTCCTCTCGGAGAACGCCGGGTTCGCCCGGGCGTGCGAGGCCGCCGGGCTGGCGTTCGTCGGCCCGACGCCCGAGCAGCTCGAGGTCTTCGGCGCCAAGCACACCGCGCGCGCCGCCGCGCAGGCCGCGGGCGTGCCGCTGCTGCCGGGCACGGACCTGCTCGGCTCGCTGGACGAGGCGCTCGCCGCCGCGGACGCGATCGGCTACCCCGTCATGCTCAAGGCGACCGCCGGCGGTGGCGGGATCGGCATGCGCGCGTGCCACGGGCCCGACGACCTGCGGTCCGCGTGGGACGACGTCCGCCGCGTCGCCGGGGCCGCGTTCGCGTCCGGCGCCGTGTTCCTCGAGCGGCTCGTCGTGCGGGCGCGGCACGTCGAGGTGCAGGTGTTCGGCGACGGCGCGGGGCGCGTCGTCACGCTCGGCGACCGCGACTGCACGCTGCAGCGCCGCAACCAGAAGGTCGTCGAGGAGACGCCCACGCCCGGCCTCCCGGACGCGGTGCGCACGCAGATCACCGACGCCGCGCGCGAGCTGTGCGCGTCGGTCGGCTACCGGTCCGCCGGCACCGTGGAGTACGTGTACGACCCCGACCGCGAGGAGGCGGCGTTCCTCGAGGTCAACACGCGCCTGCAGGTCGAGCACCCCGTCACCGAGGCCGTGCACGGCATCGACCTCGTCGCCTGGATGCTGCGGCTCGCGCAGGGGGAGCGCGGCGTGCTCGACGAGGCGCCGGCGACGCCGACCGGTGCGGCCGTCGAGGCCCGTGTCTACGCCGAGAACACCGACCTCGGCGGCCTGCCGAGCGCCGGCACGGTCACGCACCTCGCGCTGCCCGAGGGCGTCCGCGTCGACACGTGGCTCGAGGTCGGCGCCCAGGTCAGCACGCACTACGACCCGCTGCTCGCCAAGCTCGTCGTGCACGGCCCCGACCGTGCCGCGGCGTGGGCCGGCCTGCGGGACGCGCTCGCCGCGACCCGTGTGGACGGCGTCGCGACGAACCTCGGGCTGCTGCGCGCCGCGGCCGACGACGCCGACGTCGCCGCGGCCGCGCACTGCACGCGCACCCTGGACGGGATCGTCGACGCGACGCCACGGTTCGAGGTGCTGCGCCCCGGCATGCTGACGACCGTGCAGGACCTGCCGGGACGGGTCGGCCTCTGGCCCGTCGGCATCCCGCCGTCGGGGCCGATGGACGCGTGGTCGTTCGCGGCCGGCAACCGCGCGCTCGGCAACGACCCGGGCGCGCCCGGGCTGGAGTGCACGATGACCGGCCCGGCGCTGCGGTTCCGCACCGCGGCCCGCGTCGTCGTCACCGGCGCGCCCGCGCCCGTGGACGTCGACGGGACGCCGGTGCCGCTGTGGGAGCCGGTCGAGGTGCCGGCCGGCGCGGTGCTCACCATCGGGACCGCGACGGCGGGCATGCGCACGTACCTGCTCGTCGAGGGCGGGCTCGACGTCGTGCCCGTGCTGGGGTCGGCGAGCACGTTCGACCTCGGCGAGATCGGTGGCGTCACCGGGCGCGCGCTGCGCACGGGCGACCTCGTCCCGCTCGCGACGCCCGCCGCGCCGCACGACGTGCGGCCCGTGCCCGTGGCGGAGCGCCCCGAGATCGGCTCGGCGTGGGACGTCGCCGCGCTCGAGGGACCGCACGCCGCGCCGGAGTTCTTCCTGCCCGAGGACGTCGAGGCCTTCCACGCCGCCGACTGGGAGGTGCACTTCAACTCGGCGCGCACCGGCGTGCGGCTGGTCGGACCGCGGCCGCGCTGGGCGCGCCCCGACGGCGGCGAGGCCGGCCTGCACCCGTCGAACATCCACGACACGCCCTACGCCGTCGGCGCCGTCGACTACACCGGCGACCTGCCGATCCTGCTCGGCCCCGACGGCCCGAGCCTCGGCGGGTTCACGTGCCCGGCCACCGTCGCGAGCGGGCACCTGTGGAAGCTGGGGCAGCTGCGCCCGGGCGACACCGTCCGCTTCGTGCCCGTCACCGACGCGCAGGCGGCGCGGCTGGCCGACGCCCCGCTCGCGCCCGCGGTCGCCGACCGTGCCCCGGTCACGGACGGCGGCGTGCTCGCGCGCGTCGCCGCGTCCGTCGACGACCCGGAGCTGACCCTGCGGCGCAGCGGCGACGCGAACCTGCTCGTCGAGTACGGGCCGATGCGGCTCGACCTCGGCGTGCGCATGCGGGTGCACGCGCTCATGACGGCGCTGCAGGCCGACGTGGACGCCGGCCGCCTGGCGGGCGTCGTCGAGCTGACGCCCGGCATCCGTTCGCTGCAGGTGCACGTCGACCCGGCCGTGACCTCCGTCGCCGCGCTCGCCGACGTCGTCCGCGCCGTGGACGCCGCGCTGCCGCCGACGCACGACCTGCGCGTGCCGAGCCGCACGGTGCACCTGCCGCTCTCGTGGGACGACCCGTCGACGCGTGAGGCCATCGAGCGGTACATGAACGGCGTCCGCGACGACGCGCCGTGGTGCCCGTGGAACATCGAGTTCATCCGCCGCATCAACGGGCTCGCGTCCGTCGACGACGTGCACCGCACCGTGTTCGACGCCGAGTACCTCGTGCTCGGGCTCGGCGACGTCTACCTCGGAGCGCCCGTCGCGACGCCGCTCGACCCGCGGCACCGCCTCGTCACCACGAAGTACAACCCGGCCCGCACGTGGACGCCGCAGAACGCGGTGGGCATCGGCGGTGCCTACCTGTGCATCTACGGCATGGAGGGGCCGGGCGGGTACCAGTTCGTCGGCCGGACGGTGCCGGTGTGGTCGACGCTGCGCCAGCGCGGCGCGTTCGAGGCCGGGACGCCGTGGCTCCTGCGGTTCTTCGACCGCATCCGCTGGTACGAGGTCGCGCCCGACGAGCTCCTGGAGATGCGTGCCGACATGGCCGCCGGTCGGCTCGCGCTGCGCGTCGAGGAGGGCGAGTTCGCGCTCGCCGACCACGAGCGCTTCCTCGCCGAGAACGCGGAGGCCATCGCGGCGTTCCGCGCGCAGCAGGCCGAGGCGTTCCAGGGCGAGCGCGACGCCTGGGCGGCGGCGGGGGAGTTCGACCGCGTCCACGACGACCCCGCACCGGCCGCAACCGGGCCGCAGGTGGTCGTGCCCGCCGGCTGCACGGCCGTCGAGGCGCCGTTCGTCGCCAACGTGTTCCGCATCGATGTGCGCCCCGGCGACACGGTCGAGGCGGGGCAGACCCTGCTCGCGGTGGAGGCGATGAAGATGGAGGCCCCCGTGCTCGCGCCCGCGGCGGGCCGCGTGCGGGAAGTCGCGGCGACGCTCGGCGCGCAGGTCGGGCCGGGCAGCGTGCTCGTCGTGCTGGAGGGCGTGGACGCGGCTGCGGACACGGGTACGGGGGAGGGGAACGGCGACCTCGACGAGGACGCCGCATGAGCCCCACCGGACGGCCGTCCTGGACGGTGTGAGCGAGTCGTCAGCGGCGCCGGGGCGGTGATAGGGCACACTGGACCCGGCGCCGCCCCGGTCGAAGTCCTCGGGAGCGCGCCCGCGTCCCGGCCTCGTGGTGCTGGCGGACGCCCCCACGAACCGCCGCGAAAGGCGACCCACTGTGCCCAGCTTCTCCTCCCTCGGCCTGCCCGAGGTCCTCTCCCGCTCCCTCGCCGCCCGCGGCGTGACGGAGCCGTTCCCCATCCAGGCGGCGACGCTGCCCGACACGCTCGCCGGTCGGGACGTCCTCGGCCGCGGCCGCACGGGCTCCGGCAAGACGCTCGCGTTCAGCCTGCCGCTCGTGGCCCGCCTCGCCGGCCTCGTGCCCGGCACGACGGCCGTGCGCCGCGCCCCGTCCCGCCCCACCGGTCTCGTCCTCGCCCCGACCCGCGAGCTCGCGTCGCAGATCGCCGCGACCCTCGAGCCGCTCGCGAAGGCCGCCGGCCTCACGGTCACGACGATCTTCGGCGGCGTGTCCCAGCGTCCGCAGGAGTCGGCCCTCAAGGGCTGCGTCGACATCGTCGTCGCGTGCCCCGGCCGCCTCGAGGACCTCATGGGACAGCGGATCATCTCGCTCGCCGACGTCCGCATCACGGTGCTCGACGAGGCCGACCACATGGCCGACCTCGGGTTCCTGCCGGGCGTGCGCCGCATCCTGTCGGCGACGCCGGCCAACGGCCAGCGCATGCTGTTCTCCGCGACGCTGGACAACGGCGTCGACAAGATCGTCGCCGCGTTCCTCAAGGACCCGCTGCGCCACTCGGTCGACTCGGCCTCGTCGCCCGTCAGCACCATGACGCACCACGTGTTCACGGTCGACGGCGCGGACACCAAGAAGGACGTCATCCGGCACCTCGCGTCCGGCACCGGGCGCCGCGTGCTGTTCATGCGCACCAAGCACCAGGCCAAGAAGCTCGCCAAGCAGCTGACGGCGACCGGCGTGCCGGCCGTCGACCTGCACGGCAACCTCAGCCAGGGCGCGCGCGAGCGCAACCTCGAGGCGTTCTCGTCCGGCGAGGTGCGCGTGCTCGTCGCCACCGACATCGCCGCGCGCGGCATCCACGTGGACGACGTCGAGCTCGTCGTGCACGTCGACCCGCCGGCCGAGCACAAGGCGTACCTGCACCGCTCCGGCCGCACCGCGCGCGCCGGGTCCGGCGGCACGGTCGCCACGCTCGTGCTCCCGGAGCAGCAGGCCGAGGTCCGTGCGATGACGCGGCAGGCGGGCATCACCGTCACGCCGCGGCCCGTGCGCGCCGGCGACCCGGTGCTCGTGCAGCTCGTCGGCGGGCCGATGGCGCCCGTCGTGGCGACGGAGGTCCCCGAGCCGGGCCGCACGACCGGTGGCGGCCGCGCGAAGGCGCAGCCGCAGGGCCGGTCGGGCGGGCGTCCCGCGGGCGGCAGCCAGGGCGGTGGCGGCCAGGCCGGCGGCGGTGCCGGTGCGGCCGGCGGTGGCACGCGGCGGCGTCGTCGCGGCGGCTCCGGCCGTGGTGCCGGTGCGGCCGGGGCGTCGACGTCGGCGACGGGCCAGGCGCAGCCGCGCGGCGAGGGCGGGCGTCGTCCGCAGGCCGCCGGTGCGCGTGGCGCCGCGCCCGCGTCGTCCGGCACGGGCGGTGCGGTGCGGATGTCCATGGGCAGCCGCGCCGGCGCCCGTCGCCCGCGCTGACGCAGACCCACGTCGGCCCCCGGCCGACCGCAGGCTGAGCGACAGCCGACCGACGGCGCCGACCCCACGGG
>NZ_JBHUZW010000136.1:0-10414 GCF_042667215.1 Cellulomonas sp. NPDC057328
GTCCCGGACGCACGACGGCCGGTCCCGCCGAGGCGGGACCGGCCGTGGTCGTGGTGCGGGTGGTCAGGCCGTCAGCAGCGCCGCGATGAGCGCGCTGATCTCGCCCTCCATGCGGTCGGACTCGGAGCCGACGGGGACGAGCGACTCGGTCGCGGCGAGGAACCGCACGAGCGGCTCGGTCGGCGCCGCCAGCAGCGCGCTGCCCTCGACCCCGCTGAGCGAGACGAGGGTGTAGTCCGGGTCGTCGTCGCGCCACACCTGGACGTCGCCGTCACCCGCGGGGGCGTCGGCGGTCGCGTGGACGCCCTGCGCGAGGAGCTCGCGGCCGAGGAGCCACGTCGACATCGTGT
This sequence comes from Cellulomonas sp. NPDC057328, assembly GCF_042667215.1. Classification (NCBI taxonomy): domain Bacteria; kingdom Bacillati; phylum Actinomycetota; class Actinomycetes; order Micrococcales; family Cellulomonadaceae; genus Cellulomonas; species Cellulomonas sp. NPDC057328. The sequence goes on from NZ_JBHUZW010000136.1 coordinate 351, forward strand.
GCGCGCCGGTGAAGACGGCGCGGACGGTGTAGGGGTCGGTGGTGCGGAACGACAGCTCCGCGGACACCGGGATGACGCTCGCGTCGGACCCGATCAGCTGCATGGCGACGACCTCGACGACGTCGTACGACGAATCCGTCATCGGGTCCTCCTGGTGACTGGCGCCCACGCCGGGGCTCGGAGATCACATCATGGCAGGCCACATGCCCGATTGGACCGGTCCGCGCACACAGTTCACCCGCCCGGACGCGCGGCGGGCGCCACGGTCCCCCCACCGTCCCTCGCGCAGGCTAGTGCCGTGGGACGCACGTGACCAGAGTGACGTCACCGTCCGGACGGCAGACCCGACGGGCGTCGCCCCGGGCGGCCGGCGCGTGCCGCCGGCTGCGTGCGGGCCGCGTTTCGCCAACACGCCCCGACGTCGGCTAGCATCGTGCACCGCAGCAGCCCACGGGCTTCCGCAGCGGGCGATTGGCTCAGTGGTAGAGCGCCTCGTTCACACCGAGGAGGTCACTGGTTCGAACCCAGTATCGCCCACCCGCTCCGACGGCCCCCGACCTCACCGGTCGGGGGCCGTCGTCGTCCCGGGCGACGGCCGCGCGACGACCGCCGCACGACCGCCGCCGGGTGCGGCCGTGCGCCGCTCCAGGCCCTCGACCTGCGCCGTCGCACCCGCGTGGAAGACTCCCGGACGTGGACTTCCTCTCCGCCTACGCCCACGGATTCGCCCGCGTGGCGGCGTGCACGGTGCCCGTGCGCGTCGCGGACCCGGCCGCCAACGCCGCCGCGGTCCTGGACGCCGCGCGGCGATGCGACGCCGACGGGGTGGCCGTCGCCGTCTTCCCGGAGCTGTGCCTGTCGGGCTACGCGATCGACGACCTGCTCCTGCAGGACACGCTCCTCGACGCGGTCGAGGGCGCGCTGCGCGAGGTCGTGGCGGCGTCGGTGGACCTGCGACCCGTCCTCGTCGTCGGGGCGCCGCTCGTGCACGGCACGCGCGTGCTCAACGCGGCCGTCGTGGTGCACCGCGGGCGCGTGCTGGGCGTGGCGCCCAAGGCGCACCTGCCCACGTACCGCGAGTTCTACGAGCGCCGGTGGTTCGCCCCGGGCGACGACGTGCGCGGCACGACGACGGTCGCGGGCCAGGAGGCGCCGATCGGCACCGACCTGCTGTTCGCCGCGACGGACGTGCCCGACCTCGTGCTGCACGTCGAGGTGTGCGAGGACATGTGGGTGCCCGTGCCCCCGAGCGCGACGGCCGCCCTCGCCGGCGCGACGGTGCTGGCGAACCTCTCGAGCAGCCCGGTCACCGTGGGACGCGCCGAGGAGCGCCGCCTGCTCGTGCGGTCCGCGTCGGCGCGCTGCCTCGCCGCCTACGTGTACGCGGCGGCGGGCCAGGGGGAGTCGAGCACCGACCTGTCGTGGGACGGGCAGACGCTCGTGTACGAGCTCGGCGAGATGGTCGCCGAGGGTGGGCGGTTCCCGGACGGGGCGCTGCTCACGGTCGCCGACGTGGACCTCGGGCGGCTGCGCCAGGAGCGCCTGCGCATGGGCACGTTCGACGACAACCGGCGCGCGCTCGGCCTCGCGCCGGCCGGCGGCGACCGGCGGACGGTCCGGTTCGAGCTCGACCCGCCGACCGGCGACATCGGCCTGCGCCGCGCGGTCGACCGCTTCCCGTTCGTCCCGGACGACCCGGAGCGGCTCGCGCTCGACTGCTACGAGGCCTACAACATCCAGGTCTCCGCGCTCGAGCAGCGGCTGCGCTCGATCGGCGACCCGAGGATCGTCATCGGCGTGTCCGGCGGGCTCGACTCCACCCACGCGCTCATCGTCGCCGCGCGGGCGATGGACCGGCTCGGCCGCCCGCGCAGCGACATCCTCGCCTTCACCATGCCGGGGTTCGCGACGAGCGAGACGACCAAGGGCAGCGCGCTCGCGCTCATGGAGGCCCTCGGCACGACGTACGAGACGGTCGACATCCGGCCCGCCGCGCTGCAGATGCTCACCGACCTCGGGCACCCCGCGGGCGAGGGCGCCGACGTCTACGACGTCACGTTCGAGAACGTCCAGGCGGGCCTGCGCACCGACTACCTGTTCCGGGCGGCGAACCAGCGCGGCGGCATCGTCCTCGGCACCGGCGACCTGTCGGAGCTGGCGCTGGGCTGGTGCACGTACGGCGTGGGCGACCAGATGTCGCACTACGGCGTCAACGCGGGCGTGCCGAAGACGTTCATCCAGCACCTCATCCGGTGGGTCGTCGGCGAGGGGCACTTCGACGACGCCACCAACGCGGTGCTGCTGCGCGTGCTGGACCAGGAGATCTCGCCCGAGCTCGTGCCGGCGCGCGAGGGGGAGCGCATGCAGAGCACCGAGGACGTCGTCGGCCCGTACGCGCTGCAGGACTTCACGCTCTTCCAGGTGCTGCGGCACGGCACCCGCCCGTCGAAGATCGCGTTCCTCGCGTGGCACGCCTGGCACGACGTCGCGGCGGGCACGTGGCCGCCCGGCTTCCCCGAGGAGCGGCGCGCGCAGTACGACCTCGCCGAGATCCGGCACTGGCTGCAGGTGTTCGTCCGCCGGTTCTTCGCGCACCAGTTCAAGCGGTCCGCGCTGCCGAACGGCCCGAAGGTGAGCGCCGGCGGCACGCTGTCGCCGCGCAGCGAGTGGCGCATGCCGTCCGACGCGAGCGCCGCCGCGTGGCTCGCCGAGATCGAGGCGCGCGTTCCCGAGCGCCTGCGCTGAGCACACGTATCCGTACGGCCCGGCGGAGCCGGGTCGGTAGCATCGACCCGCCCGCGTCGGCGACCGCCGACCCGCCGCCACCGCGGTGCGGGCGCACGACAAGGAGCCTGCACCCGTGCCCGAACTCATGGACCTCACCGTCGACGGCGTCGCACGACAGGTGGAGGCGGGCACGACGGGCACGGACCTGTTCGGCGACCGCCGCGAGGTCGTCGTCGTGCGCGTCGACGGCGAGCTCAGGGACCTGGCGCTGCCGGTGCCCGCGGGCGCGAGCGTCGAGGCCGTCACGATCGACTCCCCGGACGGGCTCGCGGTGCTGCGGCACTCCGCCGCGCACGTGCTCGCGCAGGCCGTGCAGGAGGTGAACCCGGCGGCGCGCCTGGGCATCGGCCCGCCGATCACCGACGGGTTCTACTACGACTTCGACGTCGAGACCCCGTTCACGCCCGAGGACCTCAAGGCCCTCGAGAAGGTCATGAACCGGATCGTCAAGGAGGGCCAGACCTTCCGCCGGTGGGACGTCACGGAGGCGGAGGCCCGCGAGGTGCTCGCGGACGAGCCGTACAAGCTCGAGCTCATCGGGCTCAAGGGCTCCGCGTCGGACGCCGCCGAGGGCGCGTCGGTCGAGGTCGGCCTGGGCGGGCTCAGCATCTACCAGAACGTGCGCGGCGCCGGCCGCGAGAGCGAGCAGGTCGTGTGGCAGGACCTCTGCCGCGGCCCGCACCTGCCGAGCACCCGGCTCATCGGCAACGGCTTCCAGCTCACCCGCTCGGCCGCCGCGTACTGGCGCGGGTCCGAGAAGAACCCGCAGCTGCAGCGCGTCTACGGCACCGCGTGGCCCACCAAGGACGAGCTCAAGGCGTACCTCGAGCGCATCGCCGAGGCCGAGCGCCGCGACCACCGCCGCCTCGGCAGCGAGCTCGACCTGTTCTCCTTCCCCGAGGAGATCGGCTCGGGGCTGTCGGTGTTCCACCCCAAGGGCGGGATCATCCGCATGGAGATGGAGGAGTACTCCCGCCGCCGGCACGTGCAGGCCGGGTACTCGTTCGTGAACACCCCGCACATCACCAAGGAGCAGCTGTTCCAGCTGTCGGGGCACCTCGACTGGTACGCCGACGGCATGTACCCGCCCATGCAGCTGGACGAGGAGCGCGACGCCGACGGGCACGTCCGCCGGGCGGGGCAGAACTACTACCTCAAGCCCATGAACTGCCCGATGCACAACCTGGTCTTCCGCTCGCGCGGGCGGTCCTACCGCGAGCTGCCGCTGCGGCTGTTCGAGTTCGGCACCGTGTACCGGTACGAGAAGTCGGGCGTCGTGCACGGCATGACCCGCGGCCGCGGCTTCACGCAGGACGACGCGCACATCTACTGCACCCGTGAGCAGATGCAGGAGGAGCTGACCAGCCTGCTCACCTTCGTCCTCGACCTGCTCAAGGACTACGGACTCGACGACTTCTACCTCGAGCTGTCGACCCGCAACCCCGAGAAGTCGGTCGGCTCCGACGAGGTCTGGGAGGAGGCGACGGAGACGCTGCGCGCGGTCGCCGAGGCGTCCGGCCTCGACCTGGTCCCCGACCCGGGCGGCGCCGCGTTCTACGGCCCGAAGATCTCCGTGCAGGCCAAGGACGCGATCGGCCGCACCTGGCAGATGTCGACGATCCAGCTCGACTTCAACCTGCCCGAGCGGTTCGAGCTGGAGTACACGGCGCCGGACGGCTCGCGGCAGCGACCCGTGATGATCCACCGCGCGCTCTTCGGCTCGATCGAGCGGTTCTTCGCCGTGCTCACCGAGCACTACGCCGGTGCGTTCCCCGCGTGGCTCGCGCCCGTGCAGGTGCTCGCCGTGCCCGTCGCGGAGCCGTTCGAGCCGTACCTCGACGAGGTCGTCGCGCGCCTGCGGGCCGAGGGCATCCGCGCCGAGGTCGACCGGTCCGACGACCGCTTCGGCAAGAAGATCCGCAACGCGAGCACGCAGAAGATCCCGTTCGTGCTCATCGCGGGCGGCGAGGACGCGGAGGCCGGTGCCGTCTCGTTCCGCTACCGCGACGGCCGCCAGGACAACGGCGTGCCCGTCGACGAGGCGGTCGAGCGCATCGTGGCCGCCGTGCGCGACCGCGTGCAGGTCTGAGCCGTGGACGTGCCCGACGGCCTGGACGTCGAGGGTGCCGGCGGGCTCGCCGGCGTCCCCGACGGGTTCGAGCGGCTCTGGACGCCGCACCGCATGGCGTACATCGGCGGCGCCGACAAGCCCGCCGACGACGCGGCGGGGGAGGGCTGCCCGTTCTGCCGCGCCCCCGGCCTGGGCGACCAGGAGGGCCTCGTCGTCGCGCGCGGCACCGTCGCGTACGTCGTGCTCAACCTGTACCCGTACAACGGCGGCCACCTGCTCGTCTGCCCGTACCGCCACGTCGCGGACTACACGGACCTGACGGACGACGAGGTCGCGGAGGTGGCCGCGCTCACGCGCACCGCGATGCGCGTGCTGCGCGCCGTGTCCGCGCCCCAGGGGTTCAACCTCGGCATGAACCAGGGCCAGGTCGCGGGCGCGGGCATCCGGGCGCACCTGCACCAGCACGTCGTCCCCCGCTGGGGCGGCGACGCGAACTTCCTGCCCATCGTCGCGCGCACCCGCGCGCTGCCCGAGCTGCTCGCCGACACGCGCGACCGCCTCGCCGCGGCGTGGCCGGCCGCGGGGGAGTGACGGACCTGTGCTGAGCCGGCTGCGTGGCGCCATGGCGCGCCTGTGGACGCCCCTCGCCGACGCGCTGCTGCGCGCCGGCGTCTCACCCGACGCCGTCACGGTGGTCGGGACGCTCGGCGTGGTCGTCACCGCGCTGTGGGCGTTCCCGACCGGGCACCTCGCCGTGGGGGCCCTCGTCATCGCCGTCTTCTCGCTCACGGACTCGCTCGACGGCGTCATGGCGCGCCGCGCGGGACGGTCCGGGCCGTGGGGCGCGTTCCTCGACTCCACGCTCGACCGCTTCGGCGACGCGGCGGTCTTCAGCGGTCTCGTCGTGTGGTTCGCCGGGGGCGGGGACGACCGCACGACGGCGCTGCTCGCGCTCGTGTGCCTCGTGCTCGGCTCGGTCGTGCCCTACGCCCGGGCGCGCGCCGAGGGCCTCGGCATGACCGCGAGCGGCGGGATCGCCGAGCGGGCGGACCGGCTGTTCGCCGTCCTGCTCGCAGCGCTCGTCGTCGGGCTGGGCGCGCCGACCGTGGTCATGACGGTCGTGCTGGCGCTGCTCGCGGTCGCGTCGGCCGTGACGGTCGTGCAGCGCGTCGCGGCCGTCCGCCGCCAGGTGCGCGCGGGGGTGACGCCGTGAGCCTCGACGTCGCCCGCGCCTACCAGCTCGCGTGGCGGTACGGGCACCGCGTGCCCGGGCCGGTCGTCCGCGCGCTCACCACCGCCGCCGCCGACGTCACGTGGCTGCGTCGCGGGGGCGGCGTGCGGCGCCTCGAGGCCAACCTCGCGCGCGTGCGCCCCGACCTCGACGGCCGGGCGCTGCGCCGGCTGTCGCGCGCCGGCATGCGCTCGTACCTGCGGTACTTCGGCGAGGCGTTCACGCTGCGCGCGCTGACGCCCGACCAGGTCGCCGCCCGCGTGCGCGCCACGGGGCGCGAGCACGTGCAGCCGCACCTCGACGCCGGCCGGCAGGTCGTCCTGGCCCTCGGGCACATGGGCAACTGGGACCTCGCCGGCGCCTGGGCGACGACGCACCTCGCGCACGTGACCACCGTCGCCGAGCGGCTCGAGCCCGAGGAGCTGTTCCAGGAGTTCGCCGCCTTCCGCGAGAGCATCGGGCTGACGATCGTGCCCCTGACGGGCGGCGGAGACGTGTTCCGCCGCCTCACGCGCGTCGTGCGCACCGGCCCGGGCCTCCTGCCGCTGCTGGCCGACCGCGACCTGACCGCCAAGGGCGTCGAGGTCGACCTCCTCGGGCACCGCGCGCGCGTCGCGGCTGGCCCGGCGGCGCTGGCCGTGAGCAGCGGTGCACCGCTCGTGCCGACCGCGATCACGTACGAGCGGCTCAGCGGCGCGCGCCGGCGCGCCGCCGGCGGCCCGTGGGGCATCGTCATCTCCTTCCTGCCCGCCGTCGACGTGCCCGTCGACCTGCCGCGCGGCGAGCAGGTGCGCGCCGCGACGCAGGCGTGGGTCACGGCGCTCGGCGCGGCGATCCACGCGCGCCCGCAGGACTGGCACATGCTCCAGCGCGTGTTCGTCGAGGACCTCGACCCCGCGCGGGACGCGGCCGTGCGCGCGGACGCCGCGGCCTCCGCCGTGCCCGCCGCGACCTCCATCGCCTCGCCCGCCCTCGCGCCGGAGGAGGCGCCGTGACCGGGGCCGGACGCCCCCTGCGCGTGGGCATCGTCGTGCCGTACTCGTTCGACGTCCCCGGCGGCGTGCAGTTCCACGTCCGGGACCTCGCCGAGGCGCTGATCGCGCGCGGCCACGAGGTCTCCGTGCTCGCGCCGGCCGCGGACGACACCCCCGTCCCGCCGTACGTCGTCGCCGCCGGGCGCTCCGTCCCCGTCCGCTACAACGGCGCGGTCGCGCGCATGACGTTCGGCCCGGTGACGGCCAACCGCGTGCGCCGGTGGCTCGCCGCGGGCGAGTTCGACGTGCTGCACCTGCACGAGCCCGTGACGCCGAGCCTCGGCATGCTGGCGCTGTGGATCGCCGACGGCCCGGTCGTCGCGACGTTCCACACGTCGCTCGTGCGGTCGCGGTCGCTGCAGGCGGCGTACCCGCTCGTGCGGCAGTCGCTCGAGAAGATCTCGCTGCGCATCGCCGTCTCCGAGGACGCGCGGCGCACGCTCGTCGAGCACATGGGCGGCGACGCGGTCGTCATCCCGAACGGCGTCTGGGTCGAGCCGTTCGCCGCCGCGCAGCCGGACCCCCGGTGGACCGGCACCCCCGACGCGCCGACCATCGGCTTCCTCGGCCGGCTCGACGAGCCGCGCAAGGGCCTCTCGGTGCTGCTGCGCGCCATGCCCGCGGTCCTCGACCGCCACCCCGGCGCGCGGGTGCTCGTCGCGGGCAGCGGCGAGACGGGTGAGCAGCAGGCGCGCGAGGCGCTCGGCCCCCGCGCGGGCGCCGTCGAGCTGCTCGGCAGCGTCAGCGAGGAGGACAAGGCCCGCCTGCTCGCGTCCGTCGACGTCTACTGCGCGCCGCAGACCGGCGGCGAGAGCTTCGGCATCGTGCTGGTCGAGGCGATGTCCGCGGGCGCCACCGTCGTGGCGAGCGACCTCGGCGCGTTCACGCGCGTACTCGACGACGGGGAGGCCGGCGTGCTGTTCCGCACCGGCGACCCCGACGACCTGGCGCGCACGCTGCTGTCGGTGCTCGCCGACCCCGACCGCCGGGCCGCGGTGCAGGAGCACGCGTCCCGGGTCGTGCACCGGTACGACTGGTCCGCCGTCACCGACCAGGTGCTCGCCGTGTACGAGATGGCGGTCGCGGGCCGCGACGCCCCCGTCGGCGAGGACCCGTCGTCGCTGCGCGGGGCCCGTCTGCTCGAGCTGCGCCGGAGCCGGGCGTGAGCGGCGGCGCGTGGACCGACGTCGCGCTGGTCGTCCTCGTGGTGCTCGCGCTGCTCGGGTGGCTCGTGTGGGTGCGTGCCAGCCGGCTCGACCGGCTGCACCGCAAGGTGGGCGCCTCGCGGGCGGTCGTCGAGGCGCAGCTCGTGCGGCGCGCGACCGTCGCGGCGGAGCTCGCGACGAGCGGGCTCCTCGACCCGGCCAGCGCGGTCGTCGTGGGCGAGGCGGCGTGGTCGGCGCTCAGCGCCAGCGGCGTCGACGGCGACGTGCCCGCAGGTCTGCTGCCGGACGACCTGCGCGCGCTGCTGCGCGCCGACGGCGCGGCCGACGCCCCGCCGGCACCGGGTGCCGCGCCGGCGACCGACCGTGGCCAGGTCGAGAGCGAGCTCAGCGCGGCGCTCGACGAGGTCCTCGACGACCCCGACGAGGTGGCGGCGCTGTCCGCCGAGCCCGGCGGCGACGAGCTCCTCGAGGCCCTCGCGGCGTCCTGGTACCGGGTCCAGCTCGCCCGCCGGTTCCACAACGAGGCGGTCGCCCAGACGCAGCGCGTGCGCCGGGGGCTCCTCGTCCGTGCGCTGCGCCTGGCCGGGCACGCGCGCGAGCCCCGCACGCTCGAGCTCGACGACGCGTGGCCCGCCGGGCTGGCCCGGCCGGGGGAGGGCGCCGCCGCGCGCGGCGGTGGGACGCGCGGGTAGTGCACCGGCGCGACGAACTAGGATGGGGACGTCATGACCACGGCGGCCGGCGCTCGAGGGCGCGCCCCGGAGCGTCGCGTCCCGCACCCTGATCGAAGAGGCCCGCAGTGACCGAGAACACCCAGCCCAGCGCCGCCGCCGGCGAGGTGGGCACCGCACGCGTCAAGCGCGGCATGGCGGAGATGCTCAAGGGCGGCGTCATCATGGACGTCGTCACGCCGGAGCAGGCGAAGATCGCCGAGGACGCCGGTGCCGTCGCCGTCATGGCGCTCGAGCGCGTCCCGGCCGACATCCGCGCCCAGGGCGGCGTCGCGCGCATGAGCGACCCCGACCTCATCGACGGCATCATCTCGACCGTCTCCATCCCGGTCATGGCGAAGGCCCGCATCGGGCACTTCGTCGAGGCGCAGGTGCTGCAGAGCCTCGGTGTCGACTACGTCGACGAGTCCGAGGTCCTCACGCCCGCCGACTTCGCGCACCACATCGACAAGTGGGCCTTCACGGTGCCCTTCGTCTGCGGCGCGACGAACCTCGGCGAGGCGCTGCGCCGCATCACCGAGGGCGCGGCGATGATCCGCTCCAAGGGCGAGGCCGGCACGGGCGACGTCTCGAACGCGACGACGCACATGCGCACCCTGCGCGACGAGATCCGCCGCCTCACGTCGCTGCCCGAGGACGAGCTGTACCTCGCGGCCAAGGAGCTGCAGGCGCCGTACGACCTCGTCAAGGAGGTCGCGACCGCGGGCAAGCTCCCCGTCGTGCTGTTCACCGCGGGCGGCATCGCGACGCCGGCCGACGCCGCGATGATGATGCAGCTCGGCGCCGAGGGCGTGTTCGTGGGTTCCGGCATCTTCAAGTCGGGCAACCCCGCCGAGCGTGCCGCCGCGATCGTCAAGGCGACGACGTTCTACGACGACCCGGACGTCATCGCCAAGGTGTCGCGCGGGCTGGGCGAGGCCATGGTCGGCATCAACGTCGACGACGTGCCGGTGCCGCACCGCCTCGCCGAGCGCGGCTGGTGACGACGACCGACCCGCAGGACCACGGCGCCGCCCCCGGCCCGCGCGCGAGCGCGGACGGGGG